>JBDHSY010000055.1:0-11073 GCA_039808405.1 Xanthobacteraceae bacterium | reverse complement strand
CGGCGGCGTCACGGTGTCGTACTTCGAGTGGGTGCAGAACAAGCAGTGCTATTCGTGGCCGCTCGAGGACATTCACGCGCGCCTGGCCTCGATGATCGAGAAGGAAGGCCGCGAGATCTGGAACCGGGCGCTGGAGCTGAAGACGTCGCTGCGCACGGCCGCCTACGTCCACGCCCTGGCCCGTCTCGCCGAGGCGATCGAAGCTCACGGCACGCAGCAATACTTCGCCTCGTAAGGCTGAAAGATTGTAGAAAGAGCCCCGCTCCGGCCGTCGGAGCGGGGCTTTTTTCATGGCGTTTTCACGCAAAGTGATATCCACTCCGGCTAGAGTTTTTCCGCCTCCCGATGGAATTCAGAAGCGCAGCTCTTCGATTTTGTTTTGACGCGTTTTGTTAACGCGAACCGGTTCCCACTTCGCTCGAAAACGCTCTGAAACACCGTGAAGATTTCAGGCCATGTCCGACAATGAGACCTTCTCCGAGATCGTGCTGACGGCCGCCCGCTCGCTCGGTGCCGAGATCGGCTCGCCGTGGTTCTACTTCCAGATCGGGGCCATCCTGGTGCTGGGCGGCATCGCCTACGGCACCGCCGCGCTGGTCCGCGCCCGCTTCACCCTCACCCCGCATGTGGCGACGTGGCCGGCGCCGCTGCGGCTGATCGCGCGGGTGCTCACCGAAAGCGTCGGCACGCTGGTGTTCGCCGTGCTCGCCGGCGCCCTGCGCCTCGGCATGGTGGCCTCGACCTGGCCGAGCCGCAGCTACCTGCTCTCGGTCGCCGCCCACCTCGCCGTGGCATGGCTCGCGATCCGGCTCATCACCGGCATGATCCGCAACCAGTTCCTGGTCCGGCTGATCTCGGTCAGCGCCTGGGCCATTGCCGCCCTCAGCATCCTCGGCCAACTCGAGCCGACGGCGCGCGCGCTCGATGCCGTCGCCGTCACCATCGGCGGCCTGCGGCTGTCGCCGCTCCTGATCATCAAGGCCACCGTGCTGTTGGCAGTGGCGCTGTGGATCGCCAACCTCGTCGGCAATTTTCTCGAGACGCGCATCACCCGCTCGCGCGACCTGACCCCCTCGATCCAGGTGCTGCTGTCAAAGCTGGTGCGCGTCGTGCTGGTGGTGGTCGCGGTGGCGATCGTGCTCGGCGCGGTCGGCATCGACCTGTCGGCGCTGGCGCTGTTCTCCGGCGCGGTCGGTGTCGGTATCGGCTTCGGCCTGCAGAAGATCGTCTCGAACTTCATCAGCGGCATCATCCTGCTCGCCGACAAGTCGGTGAAGCCCGGCGATCTCGTCACCATCGGCGACAATTTCGGCCGCATCAGCGCGATGAACACGCGCTACATCTCGGTCGCCGCCGTCGACGGCCGCGAGTTCCTGATCCCCAACGAGGACCTCGTGACGCAGAAGGTGACGAACTGGACCTACACCAGCAAGGACACGCTGGTGAAGGTGCCGTTCAACACCAACTACGACGCCGACCCGCGCACCGTCTGCAAGCTCGCCGTCGAGGTCGCGGCCAAGACCCCGCGGGTCGCCGAACTCAAGCCGCCGTCCTGCATCCTGTCGGAATTCACCGACCGCGGCATGCGCTTCTCGCTGACGTTCTGGATCGCCGACCCTTACGCCGGCATGGACAACATCAAGAGCGACGTGATGATCGCGCTGTGGGAGGCCTTCAAGCGCGAGGGCATCCGCGTGCCCTACCCGGTGCGCGAACTGCGCGTCCGCGGCGGCGCGCTGCCGGTCGAGACGATCGACGACGAGGCCGGCTGACGTGCGATTTGCATGCGAGCTCGCGCCGGCGACGCTGATCCGCCGCTACAAGCGCTTTCTGGCCGACGTCGAACTGGCCGACGGCAGCGTCGTCACCGTCCACGTCGCCAACCCCGGCGCGATGACCGGGCTGCAAGCCGTCGGCGCGCGGGTCTGGCTGTCGAAATCGCCCAACCTCAAGCGCAAGCTGCCCTATTCCTGGGAGCTGATCGAGGCCGATTTCGGCGCCGGATTCGAGCTGGTCGGAGTCAATACCGCCCATCCCAATACCATTGTCGCCGCGGCGCTGGCGGCGGGCGCGATTCCGGAACTCGCCGGCTATCCGGTCATCCGCCGCGAAGTCCGCTACGGCGCGGCGTCCCGCGTCGATTTCCTGCTGGAGGCGGCCGATCGTCCGCCCTGCTATGTCGAAGTCAAGAACGTCCACCTGATGCGCAGCCCCGGCCTCGCCGAGTTTCCCGACGCGGTGACGGCGCGCGGCGCCCGCCACCTCGACGAACTCGCCGCGATGCGCGCGGCCGGCGCGCGGGCGGTGATGCTGTTCGTGATCCAGATCGCCTCGGCGCGCGCGCTGGCGCTCGCCCGCGACATCGATCCCGCCTATGGCCGCGCCTTCGACCGCGCCCGCACGGCCGGCGTCGAGGCGCTGGCCTATACCTGCCGCCTCGCCTGCGACGGCATCGATCTCGCCACGCCGGTTCCCGTCCGGGGCTGATCGGCGCCGGCACCGCACCGGCTCGCCGCTTGCGCCGGCGGCGACATCAACTAGATTAGGAGCGACCCTCCACCCACCCGGCGAAGATATCCCGATGAGTTACGTCGATGCCGACCAGGCCGCGCCCCGCAAGACCGGCCAGATCAAGCTGCACGGCCCGGCCGCCTTCGCAGGCATGCACAAGGCCGGCGCGCTGACGGCCCGCTGCCTCGACGAACTGACCGCGCTGGTGCGGCCCGGCCTGCCGACGGCCCGGATCGACGACTTCGTCCGCGATTTCGCGTTCAGCCACGGCGCCTTTCCGGCGACGCTGATGTATCGCGGCTACCGCTACTCGACCTGCACTTCGATCAACCACGTCGTCTGCCACGGCATGCCCGGCGACCGGCCGCTCAAGGAGGGCGACATCCTCAACATCGACGTCACGTTGATCGTCGATGGCTGGTACGGCGACTCCAGCCGGATGTATGCGGTCGGCGCGATCTCCCGCAAGGCTGAGCGGCTGATCGAGGTGACCTACGAAGCGTTGATGCGCGGCATCGCCGCGGTGAAGCCCGGCGCCACCACCGGCGACATCGGCCATGCCATCCAGAGCTTCGTCGAGCCGCAGCAGATGAGCGTGGTGCGCGACTTCTGCGGCCACGGCCTCGGCCGCATCTTCCACGACGAGCCGAACATCGTCCATGCCGGTCGCCCCGGCGAAGGCGTGACGCTGAAGCCCGGCATGCTGTTCACCATCGAACCGATGATCAATCTCGGCAAGCCGCACGTCAAAATCCTGTCCGACGGCTGGACCGCGGTGACGCGCGACCGTTCGCTGTCGGCGCAGTTCGAGCACTCCGTCGGCGTGACCGAGACCGGCGTGGACGTCTTCACGCTGTCGCCGGGCAAGCTCGATCATCCGGTATTCGGCTGAGCGCCGGCCCGTGGGCCGATCATTTCGGTTGCAATCGCCCGCGGGCGCGGCAGGGTGGCGGCCATGACGCGCTCCACCCATGATGCCCCACCCACCACGGACGACATCGGCGAAGCATCCGGCTTCGCCGAGGCACCGCACTTCCATGGCCACCGCGAGCGCCTGCGCCAGCGCTTCCGCAGCGCCGGCGCCGAGGCGCTGAGCGACTACGAACTGCTCGAACTGGTGCTGTTTCGCGCGCTGCCGCGCCGCGACGTCAAGCCGCTCGCCAAAACCCTGATCGGCAAGTTCGGCTCGTTCGCCGAGACGGTACATGCGGCCGAGGCGCGGCTGCGCGAAGTGCCGGGCCTGGGCGAAGCGGCGATCACCGAGATCAAGCTGATCGCCGCCAGCGCCAGCCGCGTCGCCCGCGGGCGGCTGAAACAGCGCACCGTGCTGTCGTCATGGGCGCAGGTGATCGAGTATTGCCGCGCGGCGATGGCGTTCGCCGACAAGGAGCAATTCCGCATCCTGTTTCTCGACAAGAAGAACCAGCTCATCGCCGACGAGGTGCAGCAGGTCGGCACCGTCGATCACACCCCGGTCTATCCGCGCGAGGTGCTCAAGCGCGCGCTGGAATTGTCGGCGACGGCGCTTGTCTTGGTCCATAACCATCCCACTCGGTCAATAAGATCACGCTGGAGCACGCACAAGCACGCTGAAACACTAGCAAACTCGGGCATTTTTGGCATTGCGTAGTGGGGACGGTTTTGGCAAACTGGGGGCGGTTTAAGGGGTAGAAAACGGCTCTCCGCTCCCAGCAAGCGACCCCTGTTTCTCCTGAACCGATCCCAGTTGCGGAACAGGAGAATCGCGATGCCCAGCCTGACCGACACCGCCATCCGGCATGCGCTCAAGCGCGTCGAGGTGAGCCAGAAGCAAGAAAATCTCGCCGACGGCGATGGACGCGGCACCGGCCGTCTCGTCCTTGTCCTCAAGCCAATGCCCAAGCGCGTGACCGCCGATTGGATGGCCCAGCAGTGGCGTGATGGCAAGCGCACCAAGAAGAAGATCGGTGCGTATCCCTCGATGTCCCTCGTTGACGCGCGCGCGGTCTTCAAGCGCGACTTCGCGGATGTGATCCAGAAGGGCCGAAGCATCAAGATCGCAACGGATACGCGTCCTGGCACGGTCGCGGACCTATTCGAGGGCTATGTCGCGTCGCTCAAGGCCGCCGGCAAGCCATCGTGGAAGGAGACGGAAAAAGGCCTGAACAAGATTGCCGATACGCTCGGACGAAACCGCCTCGCCCGCGAGATCGAGGCCGAGGAGATCATCGAGCTAATCCGTCCGATCTATGATCGTGGCGCGAAGTCGATGGCCGATCATGTGCGGTCGTATCTCCACGCGGCCTTTGGCTGGGGTATGAAATCCGACAACGACTATCGACAGCAATCGGCTCGCCGCTTCCGCATCCCTTTTAATCCGGCCACCGGCATCCCGACGGAGCCCAAGGTCCAGGGCACGCGCTGGCTGGATGAGGACGAGTTCCTGCAGCTCTATCGTTGGCTCGAATGCCCCGATGTGCCAGTCACTCCCTCCTACCTCCGCGCCGTGCAGCTTCTCATGCTGACCGGACAGCGCGTTGAGGAGATCGCTCGCTTCCATGTCGACCAGTGGGACGCCAAAGAGCGGATCATCGACTGGTCGAAGACCAAAAACCTCCAGCCGCACGCTGTCCCGGTCCCGTCGCTCGCGGCCGAACTGATCGAGTCCATCAAGCCCAACGAATATGGATGGTTCTTCCCCTCCGCCACGGACCAGTCAAAGCCGGTCAGCCATGGCACTCTATACTCGTTCATGTGGCGTCAGCGCGATCGCGGCGTGATCCCCTACGTCACGAACCGCGATCTCCGGCGCACTTTCAAGACGCTCGCCGGAAAAGCTGGTGTGCCGAAGGAAATCCGCGATCGGCTTCAGAACCACGCCCTTCAGGACGTCAGTTCGAAGCACTACGATCGCTGGAACTACATGGTCGAAAAGCGCGCCGGCATGGCCAAGTGGGATAAGTTCGTCCGGGCGCTGCTAGCGAAGAAGAAGGGCGGCAGCGCCTTGAAGAAGGCCGCGTGAGCGGTCGCTTCATCGCTGTCACCGGCGCATTCGTCACGGCCTGCTTTGCGGTCCCGGCCCATGCAGATCCATGCGAGGCGCCTGTCCCCTCGCAGGTTGGAGTCGAGTTCTCCGGCTTGGTCCGTTATGTCGGCGACGGCGACGGTCTTTGCGTCGGGCGTACATCGGACCCCAACGAGTGGATCGAGGTGCGCCTTGCCGACTTCGATGCCCCGGAGCTGCACACGCCAGGCGGTCCCGCGGCGAAAGCGGCGCTCGAACGCGTCGCCCTTCGGCGCGAGATCACCTGCACGGCCGAACGTGGGCGCGGCGGCCGCGTCCGCTCCTTTGACCGCGTCATTGCGCGATGTTGGATCGGTGGAAAGAGCCTTGGCGATCTGCTTCGCCAGGCTGGCGTGGCCGAGGGTGGCAACTAATGCCCCGCTCGCCATTGACTCAACATAGCTTGGAAGCTATATGACCTGGGATGTTAGATTGCATGACGCCTTCGAGGCGGAGTTCCTGGCTTTTGAGCGCGAGGTTCAGACCCAATTGCTGGCAGTTGCGAAACTGCTCGGCGAATTCGGTCCGCAGCTCGGTCGGCCATACGCCGACACGCTCAACGGCTCGAAGCACGCCAATATGAAGGAGATGCGTTTCTCTGCCGCCGACGGCGAATGGCGTGCTGCCTTCGCCTTCGATCCCGAACGGAAGGCCATCCTTCTCGTTGCAGGCGACAAATCCGGCGGCAGCCAGAAGCGCTTCTACAAGCAGCTTATCGCAAAGGCGGACAGTCGGTTTTCCGCACATCTGGAAAGCCTGAAATCCGCAAAGAAGGATTGATCGATGGGCCGGAGCCTTAACGACGTCATTGCTTCTCTGCCCCGCGATCAGCAGGAGCAGATCGAAGCCCGTTATGAGGAACTGAAGCAGGAGGTTGAGGGCCTGCGCGAGATGCGTCAGATCGCCGGGAAGGCGCAGGAGGACATCGCTGCGGCGCTGAAGATAAAGCAACCGTCGGTCTCGAAGATCGAAAAGCAGGCTGACATGTACCTATCGACACTGCGCAGCTACGTTGAGGCGATCGGCGGAAAACTTGAGCTGACGGTGAATCTGCCGGGGCGGCCGGCCATCCGGCTCCAGCGTCTCAGCGATGGAACCGTCTCCCACGACAGACCTATGCGCACCGTAGCACGCCGAAAGTCGGCGGCAGCGCGGTGACACCCGATGCTCCAGTTCGATGGCAGATGGCGTTTTGACAGTCCCGGCCCGATAGAAGCCGCCGTCCAAGAGGGCTTTCGCGATCTCATCAACCGCGTTTGCGGGCAAGGCCAGCGGAAGGCTATTTTGGAGCATTTCAAGGCTCGCTTCTGCGCCGCAGCCAACACAGAGTATTGGCCGAGCACCAACGAACGGTTCGCATCCGAAGATCTCGACCGAGATATGGCGCGTGCGGAGACGAACGCCCCCATATTCATCGAGGCATTCTGGGATGCATGCCAGGAACTTCGCGCCCGCAATCCTACCATGGTCGTGCCGGATGCCGGGCGGATAAACCGCATCCTCGCGGACGCAGACGCTGGCTATCAGCTCGACCCTCCCATGCTGGTCGCAACGCGGGTCCACATTCCGATCAACGTACCCGACGCTCCCCCATCTCTCGATGTGCAGGCGCAAGCGATCATCAACGAATCTCTTGATGCCTCCCAGCACTCGTTGAGCGAAGGCAACGGCCGTCAGGCCGTCCAAGAGGTCCTTTGGCTGCTGGAGACGATCTCGACGGCGTTTCGTGGTCCTGAGATCTTAGACGGCAGCATCCAGGGTCGGTACTTCAACGAAATCATCGGCGAACTACGCCAGCGCGGCCGCGGGCATCAAGAGCAAATCCTGCAATGGATGATGACGTTGCATGGCTATCTTTCCTCGCCGACGGGTGGTGGCGTCCGTCACGGGGTCGATCTCAGGGAGGGCCTTGCGCTCCAGATCGATGAGGCACGCCTCTACTGCAACCTCATACGAAGCTATCTGACTTTCCTCATCGCAGAGCATGAGCGCCTGGCTAGGCGGGTCGCGTGACGCTTCGAATAATCAAAACGTGGGGGCTCGGCGCACTTTGAAAGCGATGCTGTCTCGCAAGTACCTCTCGCCGGAGGTCTGATGCGCTTCATCCTACCTCTTGCTGAGCAACTCGACAGAGCGGCCGCGGAACTATCGGCGGCACGTCCGCTCAGCAGCCGGATGGCGCTGATCTTAATCGACAATGCTTTCGAGCTGATGTGCCATCAAAGATGCTTAGAACTGATCGAAGAAGATAGCAGATTAGCAAGCCCAAAATTGACCCTGAAAGATAAGCTCGCTGGACGTGGGCAAAATTTTGATGCGAAGACGTCCCTGTTAAAGCGGGCAGGCTATTTCGCGGACGTTGACGTCAGATCTGTTCAGATCCTTCACGGCTATCGCAATCAGCTCTACCATGTTGGTCTGCGCGACGACCCTGTCATCGGCCCCCTCGCCCGCCTATACCTCAAACTCGTACTGAGCTACGCGCCGCAATTGCTGAGGCCGGTGCGTTTCCTGCGTTGGGAGGAGTCACTCTCCCGGGGTGAGATCATCGAACATTTTCCCGAGCTTGCGGAGACGCGGCGGTATGCTTGCAAGGTCGACGTATCGGCGTTCTGCATGCGCGTCGCCGCGCGCGTCGATCCCGACCCTCTTCTGCTCGGCAATGCATTGGCGGAGCACTTAATCGGCCTCGCAGGGAAATCGGAAACCGATTTCGGAATAATCGCTAAGGGTCGCAGCGGTAAGGATGACCCCACTCAGACCCTACGTCGTGTTCAACTCGAGGCCGACACGATCGCGGAGGTAGTGCGCCGTCATCGTGAGCGTGAGCGCCAGTTAAAAGCGACCCAGACTCCCTTTGAACCGTTCGATCCGGATCGGCTTTCCATCGCCCGCGGAAGCAGCGTTCTGATCGAGGCGAACCAAAGGCTTCTTCCTGAATGGAAGCCCCGTCATAAGAAGTTGCCGTTTGCCAGTTGGCGTCGGCAAGCAGCCAAGCTGCGGCTCGGCATGGACGATCTCGCTGTCCTGGATTGCTATGCTCGGCTCCATCAGGAAATCGACGACCTCGATGAGGTCATGGCCGAGCCCATACAAGATATGTACGGCTGGCATCAGTATCAGGAGGATCTGGCCATGGATCGCCGATGAGGCAAGGCCCTCCATTCGGAACGGCTGCTGTCGATGTGCTGTTTCAACCGCCCCGCCGGGATTTTGGGGCATCGATCTGCGAGTGAAAGCCGCCGCGCTCGCAGGCTTGCCGCGCGCTTGCCGGTTAGCTGCCGGTTTGTTGCCGACTACTCGCAGGTCGACTGTTATACTGTGCCTAAATCGACAATTACAAACCGAGGCGACAGTGAAGAAAGTTACCCCCGATGGAAGCCAAATAAAGAGGCTCCGCACCAACGCCGAGCGTGTCTCGACACAGAAAGAATTGGCCTATGAGGTTCGGGTCAGCGAACGGACGCTTCGCGAGATCGAAAACAAAAATGCGCCTGTACCAGTAGACGTTCTTGACCGACTTGCGAAGGTTTTGAACGTCCGCCGGGAGCAAATCTCGTTTCCTTGTGATGCCACTCAATCAAAGACCGCGGGCGCCGGCGAGGTTTTCTCTGCTGTCATTGCTGAGATGCGCGAAGAGCGTTTGGTTTCCCGGTACGACTACGACCTCGCAAATGTGACGATGGATGAAGGTCTGCTGTTCAAGCAGGCAAACAGCTCGAACGACTTCGCTTGCGAAATTATGATCTCGCTGACGGATGAGGCGGCTGAGTACGCGGAAGAGCTGATCGGCATTTTGGACGGCCTAACGTGGTCCGTCCGGAGCATCCTAGAGAAGGTGGCCCCAAGCGAAGAAATCGCCGTTCGCCGCCGGATCAAGCAGCTCTTGGTCTTGCTCAGGGGCAATGACGTTTGGGTCTATCATACTCATCTTTTCCGCCGCTTGCCCGAACGACATACGCCCATGCCGGAAGGCGAATATGCCGACCTCTCGTCGCGCTTCATCATCGCGCTTGCAGCGCCCGCCGAGTGGGGGGAAACGTCAATTCGCGTTCCTATCGACCATGGCCAGCCGTTCATTCTCCCGGCCTGGGACTCCGACAAGAAAGGTGGCAAAGGCTGATGGCTGAGGCTCAATCTACCAACGAAGAAACGCTGACCGAAAACCTCGCTTTTGCCGAGGTGCTTGCTTGGTCTGCTACGCGTCCGGCTTGGCAACGAGATGCTTTGCGCCGACTTGTTCAGAGCGGCATCCTTGGCAGCGAGGAGATCGACGAACTTCTCGAAATTTGCCTTGATCCAGCGCTGCCTCACACGCCGTTGTCAGACGCAGATGTCTCGTCACAAAGTATCTTAGGTGCACCGGTCAGCGTGTTGCGTATCGAGAATCCAACCGGCGTCAATGCCCTGGCCTTCGATCAAAAACTCGAATTCGCGCAGGCGGGACTGTCGATCGTGTACGGCGACAATGGGTCAGGCAAATCTGGCTATGTCCGTATCCTGAAGCACGCCTGCCGGACACGCGACCGCAACAACAAGATCTTGCGTGACGTGGAAGATGCGGCAGCTACCCCGCAGACCGCCAACATTGTGTTCCTACGTGGTGCCACGGAGGATCAATTCGCATGGAGCCCGGAAGCGCCGAGCCACGCTGACCTTCCGTCGATAAGCATTTTCGACTCCAGAAGCGCCAACGTGCACGTCGAGAAGACGAACGCCGTGGCCTACATTCCCCAGCCAATGCGTGTCTTGGAAGCGTTGGCTACGGCCTGTGATCAGGTCAAGGCAAAGCTCGATGATCGGCTTGCCGCCATCAATGCGAAAACGCCGCTGGCAATTAAAGAGCCCCAACTTGGTGCCGATACCGCTGCCGGCGCTTTCGTGCGCAGCCTCTCCACAAAATCAAGCATCGCTCAGCTCGACCTGCTGGCGCAATTGTCAGAGGCGGAAACCTCCCACCTCGCCGCGCTGGAAAGCGATCTCGCACAAGAACCGAAACGAGCCGCTGCGAAAATCACCGCGCAGAAAGCACGCCTTGATGATGGCATCGGCAAGCTCAAGAATCTGGTCGACACGGCATCTCCTGCGGCGTTTGCGATGCGCTCCTCCTTGAAATCCGACTGGGAAACCAAAGCCGAGAGCGCGAAATTGGCATCCGACGCGTTGTTCGCCGCTTCGCCGCTTCCTGACGTGGGGAAGGCGACATGGCGCGCTCTTTGGGAGGCCGCCCGGAAATACTCCGATGGCATCGCATATCCGAGCAGGACATTCCCGCATCCAACGGGCCATGATGAGTTGTGCGTGCTTTGCCAACAGCCCATGGAAAAAGATGCGATTGAGCGCCTCGTGACGTTCGAGACGTTCGTTAAGGGCTCGACAAAAGCCGACGAAGACGCCGCGGAAGAGGCCTATAGCGATGCGATAAAACAAGCCGCCGCTAAGCATATGAGCGCTGCGGCCCGCCGCCAGTTCGTTAGCCTCATTGAGACCGAGATCGGGGACGTCTCTCTTGCCGGTGT
>JBDHSY010000054.1:0-11087 GCA_039808405.1 Xanthobacteraceae bacterium | reverse complement strand
TTTCGGCGGTGCAATTGGTGGTCTGGTTGGCGGCTATGTCGGCGGCATGGTCGATCAGCAGCTGTTCGGCGGTACGGCCAGCCAGACCGTTTATGGTGCACGTATGCAGGATCTGCGCGTGCAGTCGTCGAGCTACGGCGCGGTGATTCCGCTGCTCTACGGCAAGGGCCGAATGGCTGCGAACGTGATCTGGATGCGCGGCTTCGACGAGGAGGTTCGCACCGATACGCAGACGGTTGGTGGCGGCGGCAAGGGTGGTGGCAGTGGCGGCCAGACCGTTACCAACGTCACCTATCACTATTATGCCGATGTCGCCGTCGGGCTCTGCGCCGGGCCGATCGCTGCGGTGCGTCGCGTATTCGCCGACGGCAATGCCTTCGAGACCGATAAGGTCGGCGACGTGCGGGTCTATCTCGGGAATGAAACGCAGGCACCCGACCCGCTCATTCAGGCCGTTGAAGGCATCGCTCGCACGCCGGCCTATCGCGGGCTCGCCTATGTGATGATGGAGCGGCTCTCCATCACACCGTTCGGTAACCGGCTGCCAAACCTCACCTTCGAAGTCGAGACGTGAACCGTGGCCCAGCTTGTTCTCACGCTCGCCGGCGGGGTGCTCGGCGGCGGCATCGCGGGAGGGCTCGGCCAATCGCTCGGGGCGCTGTTCGGCGCCTATGTCAGTGGCATTCTCGACCGCGAGCTGTTCGGACCGCAGCAGGATCGTCGGACGGTCGAAGGCACACGGCTCACTGAACTCAACCTGTCGGGATCGGCCTATGGCCAAACCATGCCGGTGGTTTGGGGCCGCATGCGGGTGCCTGCCAATATCATCTGGGTCCGCGGTATTCGTGAAATCGTCCGCACCGAAACCGAGACGGTCGGCGGTGGCGGCAAAGGCAGCGCCGGTGGTGGGGGAGGAACGCAAACCATCACGCACACCAGCTACCATTATTATGCCGATGTCGCGCTCGGCGTCTGTGAGGCGCCGATCACTTCGATCTATCGCATCTGGCTCGACAAGATGCCGCTCGATCCCGAGCATGTCGATGATATCCGCACCTATTACGGCGACGAGACACAATCACCCGATCCACTGATCCAGGCAGTTGAAGGCGCCGCCCGCACACCGGCGTTCCGCGGCCTGTCCTACGTCGTCCTCGAGAACCTCTATCTCACGCCCTATGGCAATCGTTTTCCGAACTTCGAGATAGAAGTCTATCGCGGCTCGAACGCCGATGTGGCCGATGCCCGCCATCTCGTCCGCAGCGTCTGCGTGATGCCGGCGAGCGGCGAATGGGCCTACGAGCCCGGTGTGGTGCGCAGTCGCGTGCGCGATTCCAACATTAACAGCAACACCGGACGCAAGGCGGCCGACTTCACCGTCTCGATCGACAACCTGCGCCGTGAAGTGTCGAACGTTGAGTGGATCAGCCTGGTCTATGCCTGGTTCGGCACCTCGCTAGATGCCGCGACCTGCACGATCCGACCCGCAGCCGAATACGCTATCACCCCCGACCGACTGCCCGACACCGCGCCATATTCGTGGTCGGTGATGGGAAGCGGCCGGCCGGTCATCGGCTGGCCGGGCGGGTGGCCGCTCGTTTCCTCCTACACCAGGCCGGACGGCTCGACCGGATTATCCTACGGCGGAACGATCAGTGACGGATCGATCGTCCGGGCGATTCGGCATCTGCACAGCCTTGGCTACAAGGTGATGTTCTATCCATTTCTGATGATGGATATTCCGCCGCCGGCCGCATCGCCCTTTCCCTGGCGCGGCCGAATTGCCGGCGCCGCGGCCGATGTGCCGGGCTTTTTCGAGCGCAACGACGGGTATCTGCGCTTCATCCGCCACTGCATGGCGCTGGGTGGTCTGATCATCCCGCCGATCCCGGCGGCAAAACGATGTATGGCATCACCGAGGCGGTCTATCATGCCTGGCTCGCCAAGCAGCGGCGACCAGTCCGTCCGGTCCGTGCAATCGATATGGCCGAGGCCGAGCAAATTTATTTTGACGAATACTGGCTGCCGTGTGGTGGGCCGACGCTTGCCGTCGGCGTCGATCTCGCGACATACGATGCCTCAGTGAACTCCGGCGTTTCGCGTGGGCGTCAATGGCTGCTCGCCTCGGTCGGCGGAGCGGACTACGAGACGGTGAAGCGCATCTGCGCCAGACGGCTTGGCTTTATGCAGTCGCTCAAAATTTGGACGACGTTCGGTCGCGGCTGGGCCCGCCGCGTCGCCGACGTTGAGGCCAAAGGCGTCGCCTGGGCGCTTGCGGCTGCAAACGACAATTGCGCCGTCGTCAGGAAGCAGCTGGATGGCGAGGCTGATAAGGCCCGCTCTCTCGTGCGCAAGCAGGCTGGCGGCGCAACTGGCGCCGGCGGCACTGGCGCGATCGCCATCGATCAGAGCGCGCAGCTTGGCAATTGGTTTCTCGCTGGAATAGCCATTTTTGCCTTTGCGGTGCTTGCCATCCTCATCATCCGCGCCGTGATCAACGCCCGGCGTGCTACAGCCTATGCGCAGGAGGCTACCTATGCTTAGCATCCTCGCCCCGCTCCTTGTCAGTCTTGGGGCGCCGATCCTCGGCTCGATTCTGCGCACCAATATCGGCGGTACCGCTGGCGAGGCCTCGGCACAGGTCGTCGAGGCGCTCGCCCGAGCCTTCGGTGCACAGCCGACACCGGAATCGGTGAAGGCTGCGATTGAAGCCGATGCCAACGCGGCTGCGAAGATCCAGGCGGTCGAGCACGAGCGCAGCGCCGAATGGCTTGCTTATCTCACGATGGCGACCGCGCAGCGCAACCGCATGCTGGAGCGCGAGGACGAGCGCGGTAGCGTCTTCTCCTGGGGCTGGCGCCCAGCAATGTCGTGGATGCTGTTGTTCCTGTGGTCATGGAACGGCGTGATTTTGCCGATCGTCAACGCCACCATGGGCGCGTCGATTGCGCCGATCCCGTGGGAGCATCTGCTCGGCTTCGCCGGACTCTGGCTCGCGATCTATGGCGGCGGCCATACGATCAAGTCGGTGCTCGGACGGTAGATGTATGTAGTCGAGCTGCCGAGCGGTCGTGATGAGTTCGAGTAACAGTTCGTATTATGGAGTACTGTGAACGGTCCAATGCAGAAGCGACCTGTGATGAAAGATGGCTTGCTGCTACTCTCTATAAGGTTGAGCTGATGCGGTCGGCAATCACGAAGCGTTCGAACGATGGAAGCGTGCCATACTCGGGGTATGGCCTCCATGATCTCTGTACTGCGATGTTGTGGAATATTCAGTGAAGGAGTGGGACGGTGGCTGAGAAAATTTGGCCACCGTCGTCTCGCCTTAAAGCCGTACTGCTCTTAGACGTAATGCGTTCCCGACCACGCTAACCGATGACAGCGCCATCGCCGCCGCCGCGATGATCGGCGATAGCAGAATGCCGAAGAATGGGTAGAGCACACCTGCCGCGACCGGCACACCAAGCGCGTTATAGATGAAGGCGAAGAACAGGTTCTGACGGATATTCCCCATCACCGCCTGAGACAGGTGCCGAGCCCGGACAATTCCGGTCAGATCGCCTTTCAGCAGGGTCACGCCAGCGCTTTCCATGGCGACATCGGTCCCGGTGCCCATGGCGATACCGACATCGGAGGCCGCGAGTGCTGGTGCATCGTTCACGCCGTCGCCCGCCATCGCGACGACCTTGCCGGCAGCCTTGTAGCGTTGGACAACGGCGCTCTTCTGGTCGGGCAGAACCTCGGCCTCCACATCCTCGATCCCCAATCGGTGCGCCACGGCCTTGGCAGTGGTCCAGTTGTCGCCGGTCAGCATCACCACCCGAATGCCATCGGCCTTGAGCTCTCTGAGTGCCGTGGGCGTGCTCGGCTTGATCGGGTCGGCGATCCCGAGCGCGCCAGCAACAACTCCATCAACGCTCATAAAGATGGCTGTCGCGCCGTCCGTGCGGAGTTCTTCCGCGCGGGCTGCCAGCACCGTGACGTTGACACCCAGTTCGGCGAGAAACTTGGCATTACCGAGCGCAATGTGCTTACCCTCGACCGTCCCGAGTGCCCCCTTTCCGGTGGGTGAATCGAACCCTAAGACCTGGGCGGTTGCGACATCGCGCTCTTCCGCAGTGCGCACGATGGCCAAAGCCAGCGGATGCTCGCTTGCCCGCTCGACGCTCGCCGCGAGCCGCAGCACCTCCGTTTCCGTATAGTTCGGTGCTGGTATGATCGCCGTGACCGCGGGCTTGCCCTCAGTCAGCGTGCCGGTCTTGTCGACCACCAGGGTGTCGACCTTTTCCATGTGCTCCAGTGCCTCGGCGTTCTTGATCAGCACCCCGGCCTGTGCGCCACGCCCCACGCCGACCATGATGGACATAGGGGTCGCGAGCCCAAGCGCGCACGGGCAGGCGATGATGAGCACCGCGACGGCGGCGACGAGGCCGTAGGAGAATCGCGGCTCCGGACCCCAGATGCCCCACGCCGCGAAGGCGAGAAGCGCCACCGCGATCACGGCCGGCACGAAGTAGCCGGAGACCTGGTCGGCGAGCCGCTGAATCGGCGCCCGGCTGCGCTGCGCATCGGCGACAAGCTGTACGATCTGCGACAGCATGGTGTCGCGCCCGACCTTCTCGGCCTCGATGATGAGCGCGCCGCTCTGGTTCATAGTGCCACCGATCACCTTGGCGCTGACCTCCTTTGTGACCGGCATCGATTCACCGGTAACCATCGACTCGTCAACGGCGCTGCGGCCTTCCAGGACCGAGCCATCAACTGGCACCTTCTCGCCGGGGCGGACACGAAGCCGGTCGCCGACATGGACCGTGTCGAGCTGAACCTCTTCCTCACTTCCGTCGTTATTGAGCCGGCGAGCAGTCTTCGGGGCGAGGTCAAGAAGGGCGCGGATGGCGCCGCTGGTCGTCTCTCGCGCCCGTAGTTCGATAACCTGGCCGAGTAGCACGAGAACGGTGATGACCGCCGCCGCCTCGAAGTAGACCGCAACCGCCCCCTCTGGACCCCGAAACGCGGCCGGAAAGACACCCGGCACCAGGGTGGCGACGATGCTGTAGATCCAGGCGACGCCGGTCCCCATCGCGATCAGGGTGAACATGTTCAGGTTGCGGCTGACCACCGATTGCCAGCCGCGGACAAAGAACGGCCATCCACCCCACAGCACGACCGGGGTCGCCAGGATCATCTGAAGCCAGTTCGACGTGGTATGGCTCACGTAGTGAGCCAAGCCGGTGAAGTGGAAACCCATCTCCAAAACGACGACGGGGAGGGCGAGCATCGTGCCGATCCAGAACCGGCGCGTCATATCGACAAGCTCGGGGTTGGGACCCGTCTCCGTCGTCGCGAGAACCGGCTCCAGCGCCATGCCGCAGATCGGGCAGGAGCCGGGGCCCACCCGCCGGATCTCCGGATGCATCGGGCAGGTGTAGATCGCACCTTCGGGCACGGGGGCTTCTGCCTTTGGTTCTCCGGCCAAATACTTTCCTGGTTCGGCCTTGAACTTCGACAGGCAGCCCGCGGAGCAGAAGTAATAGGTGCGGCCCTCGAATTGATGGCGGTGAGACGTGGTTTGTGGGTCGACGACCATTCCGCATACGGGATCGCGAACGGCGTTCGCCGATACATCCGAAGCGGTCAGGTGATCGCTCGCTGCATGTCCATGCACATGCCCATGATGAGGCCCATCTCCAACCGACGTGGCAGCTGCCGCCACCCGTCCTCCGTCACAGCAACCAGTTTGTTTCTGCTCCACTTTTCGTGCTGTCGCCGTCATGTGCAAATTCCTTCGGCTCGAGGATTGTATCAGATACCCTGTGGGGGTATACCTCGGTCAGCGCCACCAAGTGACCCATTACTGTATCAATGTCGTGACCCAGATGCCTCCGATCGCGTAGCATTGCGGCAACCGGAGGAACGGGTCTTGCAGGGCCAGTTGGGTCATTGTGTTGAGTACGCTATAAACTCAGGAAACAAAGCCGAACAACGCCGTAAGATCGAAGAACTGATGGCGGTTGTCAGCAGGACGGATCGGTAGCGGACAGGAAGCAGGGAACATGCCTTATCTCGCGCGCAGGACTGTTGTGTTCGGATTTGCTGTCGCGGCCGTTGGTGTCGCCGTACGTGGTGCGGCAGCGGCACCGCTCATTGTCGTAAATAAAGATCCGAGTTGCGGCTGCTGTTCCATCTGGGTTGAGCACCTGCGCGGTGCCGGGTTCGGTACGCAGATTCACGAATCGAGCGACTTAGAGCCTCTTAAGCGTCGCCTCGGTATTCCGGCTATTTTAGAATCCTGCCACACGGCCGAAATCGACGGTTTTGTGATCGAAGGGCACGTCCCGGCGTCGGCCATCCGGCGCCTGCTAACTGAGCGTCCGGCTGCCATTGGCCTCGCCGTTCCAGGCATGCCGATCGGCTCACCGGGTATGGAAGTCCCTGGAACTCCTAACGAAATTTACGAAGTGGTGCTGTTCGGCCCGACAGGGCAGAGGGTGTTTGCCCGCTATCGCGGGGCCTGGGAGATCAAGAGCTAGCTTGATTTTCCACAACTTCGGGACCACCAGCTTTTGCCATAATTTATGGTATCAATAGTCGCATGCGCCTCGGACAGGGATTGGCCTCACTGATCTGGACAGCGATTCTCGTAATCGCCGTGCAGTTCGTTGTCGGTTCGGCCTTTGCGCATACGGGACATTCGCACCATCACCCGATAGTCTCGCAATCCTCGGTCGCGCATCAAAACAACTCGATACCGAAGCCGCACGCCCTCCGAAAGGGCGATACGAGCTTGTCAGCCACACAGTCAAACCGCGACGACCGGCGGCCTGTTCCCACTCAATCCAGCGGATGCACCGGCGGATGCTGCGGCAATGGTATCGGCTGCTGCGGGGCGGTGATCGAGACTGTTTCCGGTTCACTCCCTGACTTTCGCGTGCGGACAGCGCCCATCTGGCTCGCCTTCCATCGTGGCTCGGGCGCCGATCCCGCTTCGCTAAGACGCCCCCCCAGAACCCTCGCTTGACGCTCGCTCGCGCTTTGGCGCGAGCCGCCGCCGGCATTCCGCCGGCGCTTCATGCGGCTTTTGAGGTTCTGTCATGCGATTCCGTTATTCACTGCTGCTGATTTCAGCACTTGTCATGCTTGTTGTGCCGAGCCAACGAACGCTCGCTCACGAGAGTCATGACCACGACGCGGCTGCAAAATCCGTCACGCTCCCGGCGTCGCCTCGGGCGGAGGTTTCCTCCGAGGCTTTCGAGCTCGTTGCGGTCGCGAGAGCGGGTGAGATCGTCGTCTATCTGGACGGGTTTCAGTCCAACGAGTCTATCCTGGATGCAAACGTCGAGATTGAAGCTCCACAGGGTAGCATCCAGGCGAGCCCGGCGGGTGACGGCACATACCGCTTTCCTGCGCCCTGGATCGAGATCCCTGGCCGGTACGATTTCATCGCGACCGTTACGAAGGACGGCGATGCGGACATCCTGACGTTCACGATTGAGATTCCGCCGCCTGCGCAGGTAAATCCAGCCGCTGGATCGTCCGGATCGGCGCTGGCGCTCGACTTGAAGGGTCGAATGTCCTCGCGGAGTTCACCGGAGCTCGTCGCTCTTCTGGGCGCCTTCCTGGCCGGTGGCTTTGCCGGTCTTTTCCTCGCACGCCGGCGCCGTGCCGCGCAGGTTCTGATCGCTGCGGCCATCCTGCCGGTCCTTGCACTGAGTGCATTTGCGCACGAAGGCGAGGACCATAGCGCCCCGCAAAGCCCTCAGCCGGCCGGGACCAGAGACGTCGCTCAGATGCTGGTAGACGGGTCTGTCTTTGTCCCGAAGAGTACCCAGCGCATCCTCGCGATCCGGACGATCGTTTCCGAACCGTCGGTCAATCGGCGCACCGTCGAGCTTCCCGGCCGGATCATTCCCGATCCCAATGCCAGCGGGTTTGTACAGACGATCGTGGGAGGGCGAATCTCGCCTCCTGAAGGCGGATTCCCGCGCCTCGGCACGCGTGTGAAGAAAGGCGATGTGCTCGCATATGTAACGCCGCCTATGCAGGCGATCGATGTTTCCGACATGCGCCAGCGGCAGGGAGAACTCGATCAGCAAATAGCTATCGTAGGGCGTCGGCTCGCCCGCTACGAGACCTTGGCACCCAGCGGTGCAGTGGCGCGCTCGCAACTTGAGGACACGCAGCTCGAACTACAGGGGCTCAAGGATCGTCGATCCGCGCTCGATAAGGCCAAGCGTGAGCCCGAAGCGCTGGTTGCGCCCGTGGATGGCATCGTCGCCGATGGTGCTCCGGTGGCGGGTCAAGTCGTTCAGACGAATGCCGTCGTTTTCCAGATTATCGACCCGACGCGGCTTTGGATCGAAGCATTGAGCTACGACTCGGTGCCGATCCTGCAGAACGCCACGGCCCGCATCGACGGCAGAGATTTGAGGCTTGTTTTTCGAGGTGCGGGCTTCGCCGACCGCAACCAATCGATTCCGATCCACTTCGCGATCGACGGCGATCTGTCAGATGTACGAGTGGGCCGGTTTGTGACGGTTTTCGCCGACACGCCGGACGAGCAGCGGGGCATCGCCGTGCCACGGGCCAGCATCGTTCGTACAACGGCTGGCCAGGACGCGATTTACGAGCACGTCTCCGCAGAGCGTTTCGAGCAACGTGCAGTTCGGGTCGAACCGCTCGATGGACAGCGGGTTCTGATCTCCCAAGGCCTTGCTCCGGGAAGACGTGTCGTCGTGCAGGGTGCCGAACTCCTCGATCATATCCGGTGAGGCCACACGATGTTTCGATTTCTTGTAACGCAATCACTGCGCAACCGGCTGTTCATGCTTGCCGCCGCCGTGGCCCTCGTCGTCTATGGATTGTTCACGGTCTCCAGATTACCGGTCGATGTCTTTCCCGACCTCAACAAGCCGACCGTCACGATCATGACCGAAGCCGAGGGCCTCGCGCCCCCGGAGGTCGAACAACTCGTCACGTTCCCAATCGAGACGCAAATGAATGGCTTGCCGGGCGTCACGCGGGTTCGCTCGACCTCAGGCGTCGGCCTGTCGATCGTCTACGTCGAATTCGATTGGGGTGCCGACATCTATCGCAACCGGCAGCAGATTGCAGAGCGGCTTGCATTGATTCGCGATCAGCTGCCGCCCAACACGACGCCGCAGATGGGGCCGATCAGCTCCATCATGGGGCAAATTCTGCTTATCGCAGTGACAAGCTCCGAAGCAACGCCAATGGAGGTCCGGGAAACCGCCGATTTTGTAATCCGGCCGCGTCTCCTCACTATTCCGGGCGTGGCTCAAGTCATCCCCATGGGTGGTGAAGTTCGGCAGTATCGAGTCTCGCCGAACCCGCCGACGTTGCGCGCCCTGAATATAACCTATGAGCAGGTGGAGAAAGCTCTGGCGCAGTTTGGGACGAATGCAGGCGGCGGTTTCACCGACCAGTATTCGCGCGAATATCTCATTCGAAATATCGGGCGCACCACGAGCCTGGAGGACTTGCGCAATATTGTGGTCGCGCGCCTGAACGGTGGCCCCATCTATCTGTGGCAGGTGGCCGCGGTCGAGTTTGCGCCAAAGGTCAAGCGCGGCGATTCGGGCTACATGGGCTCCTCCGCGGTGATCGTTTCAGTTGAGAAGCAACCGCATATCGACACCGTGCGATTGACGCGTGAGATCGAGCAGGCGCTCAAGGAGCTCACCAACACACTACCGAAAGGAATTAAGGCCGATCAAATTCTGTTCCGTCAGGCCGACTTCATCGACACGTCCATCCGGAACGTCGAACGGGTGCTGCTGGAAGCCGGCCTTGTTGTCGCTGTCGTTCTGTTCGCGTTTCTGCTGAACTGGCGCACAACACTTATCAGCCTGACGGCTATTCCGGTCTCGATTCTCATCACGGCTGTGGTCTTTCACTTGTTCGGACTTTCTATCAACACAATGACATTGGGAGGGTTGGCGATCGCCATCGGCGAATTGGTCGATGATGCCGTCGTCGATGTCGAAAATATCTTCAGGCGCCTGCGCGAGAACCGGGAGCTTGGAAATCCCCGGTCTGTTGCCGAGGTGGTCATCTCGGCATCGCAGGAGGTCCGATCGGGCATCGTCTACGCGACCATGATCGTGATCCTGGTATTCGTACCCCTTTTTGCCCTGTCCGGCATCGAAGGCCGCCTCTTTGCGCCTCTGGGCGAGGCATACATCATCTCGATTCTCGCGAGCCTTCTCGTCTCGATCACTCTCACCCCGGTCATGGCCTATTATATGCTGCCGGGCCTGAAGCGGTTGCAGCATGGCGACAGCGCCCTTGTCCGCGTTTTGAAGAGGTGGAATGCAGGCTTGCTGGGCTGGGGATTTCTCCACCGACGTCTGGTGTTTAGTTCTGTTGCGATCGCGATCACGGCTGCAGCAGCGGGCGCATTGCTGCTGCCACGAGCGTTCTTGCCCCCGTTCAATGAGGGCACGTTCACCATCAACATGCTGTTCAATCCGGGGATTTCACTGGCGGAGTCTCATCGGGTCGGATTGATCGCCGAGCGCCTCATCCTGGAGGTCCCCGAGGTGAAAGCCGTCGGTCGGCGTACGGGCCGAGCCGAACTCGATGAACACGCCGAGGGTGTTCACTCCTCCGAGATCGAAGTTGACCTCAAACCCAGCCTTCGCCCGAAGGCGGAGATTGTTGACGATCTGCGCAGCCGGCTCACGGTCCTTCCTGTATCGACAAACATCGGTCAGCCGATCTCCCATCGGCTCGACCACATGCTGTCCGGCGTGCGCGCACAGATCGCGTTGAAGATTTTTGGCGACGATCTGGATACGCTCCGGACCACGGCCGAGCGGCTCCGGCAGCGTCTGGCAAATATCCCGGGTCTCGTTGATCTGCAGGTCGAGAAGCAGGTGAGAATCCCTCAATTGGAAATTCGCGTCGATTATCGGCGCGCCGGGCTCCACGGTGTGCAACCTGCCGCAGTGATTGACCAGATCAGCCGATTATCTAACGGCCGCGTCATTTCCCGAGTCGTCGATGGGTATCGCCGTTTCGACGTGACGATGCGTTTACCCGACCGGCTTCGCACCACGCAGAAG
>JBDHSY010000053.1:0-11094 GCA_039808405.1 Xanthobacteraceae bacterium | reverse complement strand
TGCCCCGGCGAGGCATAGACCTGATAGAGCGCGCCATCGACGAAGGGATAGACCTGCATCGAGTTGATGAAGCCGTCGCGAACAGGCTGGACGCGCGCGGCGGCGTTGGCCTGGTTGACGCGCACGGCGGGATCGGCCGGCTCCGGTTCGGGTTTGCCGTCCTTGCCGACCAGCTTCAACTGACCGGGAAGCGGCAGCGGCTTCGGCAGCTCGACCACCCTGACCGGGGCTGGCGGATCGGACATCTGCACGGCCGGCGTCGCATTGTCGTAGGAAATCTCCGGCGGTGGCGTATGGGTGGCGCATCCCGCCAGCGCGGCGCTGGCGAGCAGGATCGCCGGCAATGCAGATTTACGGAAAGCCGGTAGTACGGGGATGAGCAAAGCCGGACGCCCTGCACTCCAGGGGGCGGCTCTGCGGAGTGCTGGCGTCATTGTCCAAGCTCCTTCGACCAGTTGATTGCGTTGACGTAGATTCCGAGGGGGTTCTTGCGCAGCGTGTCGGCGTCGCGCGGCGGCTGCACGACAACGGTGAGGATGGCGGACCAGCGCTCGGTGGACGCCAGCGAGCCGTCCTGATAGCGGCGCTCGATCCAGGCGATGCGGAAGCTCGACGGCGAGGCGCGGATGACCGACGACACCTCGATCGCGACTTGCTGCTTGCCCACCTTGGCGAAGGGATCGTTGGCGCGCGCGTAGTCGTTGAGCGCGAGTGCGCCGCCCTGCGTCGTGAAGTCGTAGGCGCGCAGCCAGTTTTGCCGCACGATGATGACGTCGGCGGGAATCGAGCGGACCTGCTCGATGAAGCGCGCGAGGTAGAAGGCGATCTGCGGATCGTTCGGCTGATAATCGGCGGTCGCGGGCGCCACGGCCTGCGCCTGGCCGAGCCTGTCGACCTGCACCACCCAGGGAACGATCGAGCCGTTGGCGGACTGCCAGACCAATGCGGCGGAGAGGCCGGCCGCGAGCGCCAGCGAGCCGAAGGCCATATAGCGCCAGTTGCGGGCCTGAACGCGGGCGGAGCCGATGCGATCGTCCCAGACCTGCGCGGCGCGCTGATAGGGCGTCTCGGGTTGCGGGGATTTTCCGTAATGGGTCGATGGCCGTTTGAACATGGTCAGTCGCTTTCGGAGAGGTTGACGGAGGAGCCGCCGCCATGGCTGTCGCCGCTGCGCACGACGTGGGCGGCCGCGGAAAGGCCGTGCGAAACCTGCTGCGAGCGCTTCATGCGCTTTGCCCACGCCGGCGGCCCGCCGCTTGAGGACGTCGCGGCACCTGCGGATGCGGCCTCTGTGGCGGCTTGCGTCGCTCCCCCGGATGCGCCCGTGGCGATGTCCGTCGCGGCCTGACCGCCCGCCCGATAGCTCTGCTTGAGGCTGTCGGTGGCGCGCACGGCGGCCCGCTTCAGGGGCGAGATGGCGGCTTTCGAGCCGGTGCTGGCGACGCTGCCGAGGCCGGAGGCCACGCCCGCCGCGCCCGATTGCCCGGCCGCGCCGAGGCTGTAGGCGGTGGCCCCCCCACCAACGAGCGCAGCACCGCCCCGCGCGGCGGCGGCCGCGCCGCCAGCCAGAGCAGCACCGCCGGATGCGACCGCGCCGACTGTCGCCGCGCCTGCCGCCACCATGCCGCCAGCGGCGAGACCCGTTCCGATCGCAGCGCCGGCGCCGAGCTGCGGGCCACCGGAGATGAGGCCGTTGGCGATGCCGGGGCCGAAGATGCCGAGACCAAGCAGCGACAACGCGGCGAGCACGATCGCCATGGCGTCGTCGATCGACGGCGTATTGCCACCGAAGCCGGCGGTGAACTCGGAGAACAGCGTCGAGCCGATCCCGATGATGACGGCGAGCACCAAAACCTTGATGCCGGAGGAGATGACGTTGCCCAGCACACGCTCGGCCATGAAAGCGGACTTGCCGAACAAACCGAAGGGGATGAGGACGAAGCCGGCGAGCGTCGTCAGCTTGAACTCGATCAAAGTGACGAAGAGCTGGATCGCGAGAATGAAGAAAGCGAGCAGCACCAGCGCCCAGGCAAAGAACATGCAGGCGATCTGGATGAAGTTCTCGAAGAACGACCAGTAGCCCATCAGGCTCGAGATGGAGTCGAGCAGTGGATGCCCCGCATCGAGGCCGGTCTGCGCCACCTTGCCGGGACGCATGAGATCGGTGACGGTGAAGCCGGCACCCGAGGCTTTCAGGCCAAGACCCGCGAAGCTCTCGAAGATAATCCGCGCGAGATTGTTCCAGTTGGAGATCAGATAGGCGAAGACGCCGACGAACAACGTCTTCTTGACGAGGCGCGCCATGATGTCGTCATCGGCGCCCCACGACCAGAAAAGCGCGGCGAGCGTCACGTCGATGACGATGAGCGTGGTGGCAATGAAGCCGACCTCGCCGCCGAGAAGGCCGAAGCCGCCGTCGATGTAGCGGGTGAAGACTTCAAGGAAATGGTCGATGACCCCGGTGCCGCCCATGTCAGCGAACCTCCGGCGTGGCGGGCCCGGCCTGGCTCGCCGGCGCGGTTGAGGCGTCCGGGGCCGGTTGCCCGAGGAAGCGCCGCCGGTTCTCCGCCCACGCCTTCAGGCAGGCGGGGTCGCGCGCGCCCGCCTCGCCGGCCTCGGAACAGCGCAGCAATTCGGCGTCGAGCGGATTTCGCGCCGTGACCGGCCGGCTCTGCGTCGGGAAGGTTCCCGGCGCAACGTCCTTGTGGTTCATCTCGATCGCGGTCGCCGTGATGGCGAGCGCGACGAAGACGATGGCGCCGATGCGCGCGAGGGTCTTGCCGTCCATCACGCCCGCCTCAGTTGCCGCTGCTCGGGAACATGCGGGCGTTGCCGGGCTGATAGCCCGCGCCCGGCGTCAGGAAGCGCCGGCGCTGCTCGCGGCCCTGTTCGGCGGCGGCGGCCTGCTCGGCGGACTGCAATGCCTGCGCCCGGCCGTTGGCCGCGACGACGGCGGTGAGGTCCGCGAGCTGCTGCGCCTGAAGCGCGAGAAGCTGATTGCCAGCCTGTGTTGCCTGGAGCGCGCCGGTCGCGCCTTGGCTCTGACCGACCAGCGCCGACATCTGGGTGCGGTTGGTGTCGATGTTGCCGACGACGCCCGCCTGCACGCGCATGGCGTCCTGCAGGCCGCCGACGGTGTTCTGCCAGCGTGTGCGCGCATCCGCGACAAGCTGCTGATCGGAGGCCGACAGCGAGGCGCTCCCGTATTGCTGCTGGAACGCGCGGTCGATCTGCTGGACGTCATAGGCGATGTTCTGCGCCTGGCTGAGAAGCTGCTGCGTGCGCTGGATGGACTGCTGAAGCTGTTGCAGCGACGAGAACGGCAGGTTCGCAAGATTGCGCGCCTGGTTGATCAGCATCTGCGCCTGGTTCTGAAGCGAGGTGATCTGGTTGGTGATCTGCTGGAGCGAGCGCGCCGCCGTCAGCACGTTCTGCGCATAGTTCGACGGATCGAACACGATGCCGCCGAACTGCGCGTGCGCGGGCGTTGTCAAAAGAGGCGCAAGGGCGATGGGGGTGGCGAGCAGCGCGGCAGCCAGCCGCGCCGCGCGGGAACGGCGCAGTTTCATTGGGAGGTCTCCTTGTTGGTGAGCGTGGGGATGAGATCGGCCGCCCAGCCGACGTCACGATGGTTGAGCCAGGCGGCGAGGAATCCGTCGCGGCCGTATTCGGCGAGGATGCGGGCGATGGCCGCCTGATCGGTCTTCGACGATGTGGCGCAGAGCGCGAGGGCGACGTCGGACAGCCCCAGCTCGAACAGCCGATTGCCGCGCCGCGACTGGCAGTAATAGTCGCGCTTCGGCATCGCCCGCGCGAGGATCTCGATCTGGCGGTCGTTGAGTCCGAAGCGGCGATAGACCGCCGTGATCTGCGGCTCGACCGCGCGCTCGTTTGGCAGGAGCAGCCGGGTCTGGCAGCTCTCGATGATGGCGGGCGCGATCGCCGAGCCGTCGATGTCGCTGAGGGACTGCGTGGCGAAGATGACGCTGGCGTTTTTCTTGCGCAGCGTCTTCAACCATTCGCGGAGCTGGCCGGCGAAGCCATCATCGTCCAGCGCCAGCCAGCCCTCGTCGATGATGAGGAGCGTCGGCGAACCGTCGAGCCGATCTTCGATGCGGTGAAACAGGTAGGACAGGACCGCGGGCGCCGCGCCCGTTCCGATCAAGCCTTCGGTCTCGAACGCCTGCACGAAGGCCGATCCGAGATGTTCGTGCTCGGCGTCGAGCAACCGGCCGTAGGGGCCGCCGACGCAATAGGGCCTGAGCGCTTGCTTCAGATCGTTCGATTGCAGCAGCACGACCAGGCCGGTGATCGTGCGCTCCTCGATGGGCGCCGACGCCAGCGAGGTCAGCGCCGTCCAGATATGCTCCTTCACCTCGGGCGTGATCGTCACGCCCTCGCGCGTCAGGATCGACACGATCCAATCTCCGGCCCAGGCGCGCTCGGCTATCTCGTGGACACGCGCGAGCGGCTGAAGGCTGACGCTGT
The DNA here is from genome assembly GCA_039808405.1 of Xanthobacteraceae bacterium. Lineage (GTDB taxonomy): Bacteria > Pseudomonadota > Alphaproteobacteria > Rhizobiales > Xanthobacteraceae > PRO6. The sequence continues at coordinate 6,606 of JBDHSY010000053.1, read as the reverse complement.
CGGCCGCGCCATCGCTGAGATCGCCGCCAAGATCGTGCCAGTCCCCGCCCATGGCGAGCGCCGCCGCGCGGATCGAGCCGCCGAAGTCGAAGGCGAAGACCTGGGCGCGGGCATAGCGCCGGAACTGGAGCGCGATCAGCGCCAGCAGCACGGACTTGCCCGCGCCGGTCGGGCCGACGATCAGCGTGTGGCCGACATCGCCGACGTGAAGCGAAAGCCGGAACGGGGTCGAGCCTTCGGTCTTGCCGAACAGCAGCGGGGGTGCTGCGAAGTGCTCATCCCGTTCCGGTCCCGCCCACACCGCTGACAGCGGGATCATGTGGGCGAGATTGAGCGTGGAAATCGGAGGCTGGCGGACATTGGCGTAAACGTGTCCGGGCAAGGAGCCGAGCCAGGCGTCCACCGCGTTGATGGTCTCGGCCATGGCGGTGAAGTCGCGGCCCTGGATGACCTTCTCGACCAGCCGCAGCTTCTCGTCGGCGATGCGCGGATCGTCGTCCCACACCGTCACCGTCGCGGTGACATAGGCCATGCCGGCATAGTCCGCGCCGAGTTCCTGCAACGCCATGTCGGCATCGGCCGCCTTGTTGGCGGCGTCGGTATCGACCAGGGCGCTCGCCTCGTTGGTCATCACCTCCTTGAGGATCGCCGCGATCGACTTGCGCTTGGCGAACCACTGGCGACGGATCTTCGTCAGCAGCTTCGTCGCGTCGGTCTTGTCGAGCAGGATGGCGCGCGTCGACCAGCGATACGGAAAGGCCAGACGGTTCAGCTCGTCGAGCAGGCCGGGCGTCGTCGCGGTCGGAAAGCCGGTGATGGTGAGGATGCGCAGATGCGACGGACCCAATCGCGGCTCCAGCCCGCCGGTCAGCGGCTGGTCGGCGAGCAGCGCGTCGAGATAGATCGGCGTCTCGGGAACGCGAACGCGATGGCGCTTGGTCGAGACGCAGCCGTGCAAATAGGTCAGCGTCTCGGCGTCATCGAGCCAGCGGCACTCCGGCATGAAGGCTTCGACCAGGCGCAGGATGCGGTCGGTGCGATCGGCGAAGCCGGTCATCACCTCGTTGGGGTCGATGCCCTTCTTGTCGCGCCCTTCGTAGAGCCAGCTTTCCGCGCGCGCGGCGTCCTCGGCCGGCGGCAGATAGGTGAAGGTGAGGAAGTAGCTCGACTCGAAATGAGCGCCGGCCTCCTCGAAGTCCGCCTTCCGCTCGGCATCGACCAGGCCCGAGGCCGCGTCGGGAAACCTGCTGTTGGGATAGCGGTTCGAGGGATGGCGCTGCGCCTCGACAAAGATCGCCCAGCCGGAACCGAGACGGCGAAAGGCGTTGTTGAGGCGGCCCGCGACGGCAACCAGTTCGGCGGGAACGGCCGAGTCGAGATCGGGACCGCGGAATTGCGCCGTGCGCTGGAAGCTCCCGTCCTTGTTGAGGACGATGCCCGCGCCCGCCAGCGCGACCCAGGGCAGGAAATCGGCGAGCCGGCTGTTGCGATTGCGGTATTCGGCGAGGTTCATCATCGGCGCGCTCCCCGTCAGACCGAAAGGTGCGCGGGGACGCGCAGATGGCGGCGCACGACGTCGACGAAGAGCGGATCACGCTTCGCCGCCCACACCGCGGCGACATGGCCGATCGCCCAGATCACGAGGCCGACCAGCCACAGGCGCAGCCCCAGGCCGACAGCGCCGGCGAGCGTCCCGTTCATTATGGCGATGGCGCGGGGCGCGCCGCCGAGCAGGATCGGTTCGGTCAGCGCCCGGTGAACGGGGACCGTGTAGCCCGGAACCTCGCCGCCCTGTTCGACAACGCCCGCCATCAGACCAGCGCCCCGCCGCCGAACGAGAAGAACGACAGGAAGAAGCTCGACGCCGCGAAGGCGATCGACAGGCCGAAGACGATCTGGATGAGTCGGCGGAAACCGCCCGAGGTGTCGCCGAACGCCAGCGTCAGGCCGGTGACGATGATGATGATGACCGCGATGATCTTCGAGACCGGTCCCTCGATGGACTGGAGGATTTGTTGAAGCGGCTGCTCCCACGGCATCGACGAGCCGGAGGCATGAGCGGGCGCGGCCATCATCACCGAGAGCGTGGCGACGGACACGGTCATGGCGAGACGGCGAGGCGCTTGAGACAGGCGCATGGAGCGCAGGCGTTGGATCACAGGTCTTCTCCTTCAGGGCTTTGGGTGAGCAAGGTCGGGCCGCCGGCGCCCTCGATGACGGCGGGCGCGACGCGGTAATCGCCGACCGCGTCGAGGCCCTCGACGCGCGCGAGTTCGCAAAGGCGGCGCGCGGCGCCGCGGCCGGAGAGGACGGCGACCAGGTCGATCGTCTCGGCGATCAGTGCGCGCGGGACGGTGACGACGGCCTCTTGAATGAGCTGTTCCATGCGGCGCAGCGCCCCCATCGCGCTGCCGGCGTGGATGGTGCCGATGCCACCGGGATGGCCCGTCCCCCATGCCTTGAGCAGTTCCAGCGCCTCGGCGCCGCGCACCTCGCCGACCGGAATGCGATCGGGACGCAGGCGCAGCGACGAACGGACGAGATCGGAGAGCGAGGCGACGCCATCCTTCGTGCGCATCGCCACGAGGTTCGGCGCGGCGCATTGCAGCTCGCGCGTGTCCTCGATGATGACGATGCGGTCGGTGGACTTCGCGACCTCGGCGAGCAGCGCGTTGGTGAGCGTGGTCTTGCCGGTGGAAGTGCCGCCGGCGACGAGGATGTTGGCGCGGGACGCCACGCCCTGCCGCAGCAAATCGGCCTGCCCGGCCGACATGATCCCGGCGCGGACGTAATCGTCGAGAGTGAAGACGGCGACGGCGGGTTTGCGGATCGCGAAAGCAGGCGCGGCCACCACCGGCGGAAGCAATCCCTCGAACCGTTCCCCCGTCTCGGGCAGTTCAGCGGAGACGCGCGGGCTGCCGGCATGAACTTCGGCGCCGACATGGTGCGCGACCAGGCGGATGATGCGCTCGCCGTCGGCCGCCGCCAGCCGCTCCCCCGTGTCGGAGAGCCCCTCGGACAGGCGGTCGATCCAGAGCCGCCCATCGGGGTTGAGCATCACTTCGACGATGCTGGCGTCGTCGAGATAGTGCGCGATCGCCGGCCCGAGCGCGGTGCGGAGCATCCTTGCGCCCCGCGCGAGACCTTCCGCATTTTGGTGTAAAGCCGCCATATGACCCCCGATTCCATCGGGGTCGAGACAGTCCTTCCCCGGACGGGGATGATTAAAAGGGCCTGATTTTTGGCGGCTTCAACAACAAACGGGGAGCGTAGTAGCGTGGCGTGCAAATACAGGAAAACGGCGGTGCGGCCCTGATCTTGAACGGCGGATGCCTGCCCCTATTCGTCGCGCGCGAGGTCTGTTCCCGTCTGCGGGTCGCCGATGTCTTCGGTGATTTCCTGTCTCAGCTTCGGCCCCTTTGCGAGCCTTCGGCCGAGCGCGGTGACGAATTGATCGTAGCGTTCGCCGGCCTTGGCCCGCGCCGCCTGCGCCGCCGGCTCCGGCAGGGCGGGCGTGGTGGCGACCCAGAAGCGCACGAACACCGCGAGCATCTCGACCGATATGCCGACATCGCGCTCCATGCGCGTCATGCGGCGATCGAGTTGATCGAGGCGCTTGGTGATCGCCGCTTCCTGCCGTTCAGCGGCGTCCGGCGAGAGGAAGGATTCGATGGCGGCTTCCGCGACCAGCGATCGGGAATGATCGCGCCGCGCCGCATGTTCGGCGAGCCTGCGCATCACCGCCGGATCGAGATAGACGGACAGGCGCTGTTTGCGGGGCGGTTTCGGCATGCCGGCCTCACAGCTCCATGCCGTCGCCGGGATCGAGCGAGACCTGACGCGCCACGCCCTGCATCAGCCGGTTCATCCGGCTGTTGCGCGCGGCGTCATCTTCGGCCTCGTCGGCAAGGCCGATCTCGAACTCGTTCTCGATCGGCGCCTTCTTCTCGACCGGCTTCACGCGATTGAGTTCGGGTTGCTGACGGCGTTCGGATTCGGTCGGATCTTCGTCGGCTGATTTTTCCGCCGGTTTCGCCTGCGCGATCTCGGGCCGCGCCGGGAGGGGCAGCGCCGTCCAGTCGTCGGGGCGAGCCTGTTTCGGTCGCGCGAGCGCCGGCGGCGGCAGGAGACGCTCCTTAAAGCGGGCATCCTCGTAATAGCGCGCCTTCTTCGCGCGGATCGGCGGCGTGCCGGCGACCATGACGATCTCGTCGGTCGGGGGAAGCTGCATGATCTCGCCGGGGGTGAGCAACTGGCGGGCGGTCTCCGAACGCGACACCATCAGATGCCCAAGCCAGGGCGACAGCCGGTGGCCGGCGTAGTTGCGCATGGCCCTCATCTCGGTGGCGGTGCCGAGCGCGTCGGACACCCGCTTGGCCGTGCGTTCGTCGTTGGTGGCGAAGCTGACGCGGACATGGCAGTTGTCGAGGATCGAATTGTTCGCGCCGTAGGCTTTCTCGATCTGGTTCAGCGACTGTGCGATCAGGAAACTCTTCAAGCCGTAGCCCGCCATGAAGGCCAGGGCCGACTCGAAGAAGTCGAGGCGGCCGAGCGCCGGAAACTCGTCCAGCATGAGCAGCAGCCGATGGCGTCCGGTCTTGGGCTGCAAATCCTCGGTCAACCTGCGGCCGACCTGATTGAGGATCAGGCGGATCAGCGGCTTGGTGCGGTTGATGTCGGACGGCGGCACGACGAGGTAGAGCGTCGTCGGATACTTGCCGCCGACAATGTCGGTGATGCGCCAATCGCAGCGCCGCGTCACCTCGGCGACCACCGGGTCGCGATAGAGCCCGAGAAACGACATGGCGGTTGACAGCACGCCCGATCGCTCGTTGTCGCTCTTGTTGAGCAGCTCGCGCGCGGCGCTGGCGATGACGGGATGCGGCCCGGCTTCGCCCAGATGCGCCGTCTTCATCATCGCCGCCAGCGTCGATTCGATCGGCCGCTTCGGATCGGAGAGGAAGGCCGCGACGCCGGCGAGCGTCTTGTCCTCCTCGGCATAGAGGACATGGAGGATCGCGCCGACCAGCAGCGCATGGCTGGTCTTTTCCCAATGGTTGCGTTTTTCCAGCGAGCCTTCGGGATCGACGAGGATGTCGGCGATATTCTGCACGTCGCGGACTTCCCATTCGCCGCGGCGGACCTCGAGCAGCGGGTTGTAGGCCGACGATTTGGCGTTGGTCGGATCGAACAGCAGCACGCGGCCATGCTTGGCGCGAAAGCCCGCCGTCAGGGTCCAGTTCTCGCCCTTGATGTCGTGAACGATGGCGCTGCCCGGCCAGGTCAGCAGCGACGGCACCACCAGGCCGACGCCCTTGCCGCTCCGGGTCGGCGCGAAGCACAGCACATGCTCCTGCCCGTCATGACGCAGATACTCCCGATCATACCGGCCAAGCACCACGCCATCGGGACCGAGCAGGCCGGCGGCCCGCACCTCCTGCCGATCGGCCCATCGCGCCGAGCCGTAGGTCTCGACCCTCTTGGCCTCGCGCGCGCGCCAGACCGACATGCCGATGGCGACGGCGACCGAGATGAAGCCGCCGGACGCCGCGATCCACGCGCCCTCGATGAAGATGTCCGGGGCATAGGCGTCGAAGCCATACCACCACCAGAAAAACGCGGGCGGCATGTAGAAGGGAAAGCCCAGCAGCCGGAACCACGGCTGCCCGAGTTCGGGCTGGAAGGCGAGACGCCAGGCCACCCATTCGGTCGCCGCCCAGGTCGTGACGAGGACGATGACGGCGACGGTGAGAATCTGGCCCCAGAGGATTTTCGTAGCGGACATGGCGTGGGTCTTTCTGCAAAAGGTCAAAGTCCGAGGCCGCGCTTGCGGCCGAAGCTCCAGTCGATGCCGCCGTCGTCGCGGGCGACGCCGGAGACGTGGCGGCCGAGCTGCTTTTCGAGCGAGGGCGTCCACGGCACGAGCTGGAAGCCGAGGCCGTCGTCGATCATGGCGAAGCGGCCCGAGGCGAGCGTGAAGCGCTGGCGGTAGGCGCCGGCGACATATTCGCCGCTGGCGGCGCGGTTGAATGGCTGGCCGTTCTGGCTGGCGAGCTTCTCGCCGAGCGCCTCCAGTTCACGTCGGCGCAGCGTGTCGATCAAGTTGCGCGAGAAGGTGACGCGCTGGCCGTGCCGCTCGCCGAAGCCCTGTCCGATCAGATGATCGGCGCGGCGCTCCAGCGCATTGCGGACCTCGGCGCCGAAACCGCCTTCGGAGAGCGCGGCCGGCTCGCGGGCGATGTTCTGCGGGTCGAGCCAGGTGGCGCCCGACGCCGTGATCTGCCGGTCGATGTCGATATCGGACCGGACGGCGATCGCCACGCGCCGCTTCCCCTGCGCGTCGTCGAACTTGCGCAGCTCGACGATCGAGCCGGGCGCGCTATCGCCGGCCGCGTCGAGATCGGGGAGCTTGATGTGATGGGTGCGGCCATCGACGCCGTCGACCACGACATAGGCCGTCCCCTTCAGCTCGTCGTCGAGGCCGCGATCGACCAGCCGGCCGATGATCGGCGTGTCGAGACTCTCGGCGGCGAGGACATAGCTGGCCGAGCCGCGCTCGATGCCGCGTTCGGTCAGCGCCCGGTGCATCCGCTTGATGATGTCGCC
>JBDHSY010000052.1:0-11144 GCA_039808405.1 Xanthobacteraceae bacterium | reverse complement strand
GATCACGGCAACGGCCTGTCGACCCGCTACGGCCACCACTCGGCGATCCGCGTCAAGGTCGGCGACAGCGTCCGCATCGGCCAGACCATCGGCGACGTCGGCTCGACCGGCCGCTCGACCGGACCGCATCTGCACTACGAAACCCGCATCGATGGCGAGGCCGTCGATCCGCAACGCTTTTTGCGCGCCGGCGTCAAGCTCTCGGCCGGTTAGGACTTTTCCGCTTCGCTCGAACCCGCTTGCGATGCGGCCATTGTTGCGCCACGCCGATTGTGGTTGATGCAGCGATCGTCAACCGGACCATGGACGTGAGCGCTTCCCCCCGCCGCATCGGCCCCCGCCATCCTCGCCTCGGACGCATCGGTGGCGCCGTCACCCGGGCGCTTGCCGGGCAGGCGCTGCGGCTGCGCGGCTTTCACCGCCTCGGCAGCCGGTTTGCCGACGAGCGCTGCGCGGCGATCCGCGAGCGGCTGGCGCGCGGCGAGAGCGTGTACATCGCCGGGCTGTCGCCGTCGGGCACGCACAATTCCGGCGTGGCGCTGATCGAGGTCACGGCCACGCATGGCCCCCGCCTCGTCCTCAACAACGAGGAGGAGCGGTTTTCCGGCACAAAACACACCACCGCGTATCCGCGGCAGTCGCTCGATGCCATGGCGGCGGCGCTGCATGGACTGGGCAAGAGCGTCGCCGACATCGCCGCCTTCGCGGTGACATGGGACTATCCGGCGCTGTTCGGCACGATGATCCGCAGCGCGCTGGAAGAAGCGCCGGCCAGCCTGCGGCTGTTGCGCGTCTCCAACGCCGTCGGCGTCGATGCCCGGCGCATGGAGCAGATGACGCGCACGCCAAAGCTGCTGGCGCGGCAGTTCGGGCTGAAAGCGCCGGTGCCGCTGATCTGCGTGCCGCACCACGACAACCACGCCTGGTTTTCCTACGCCGCCTCGCCGTTCGCCGCCGACGGCAGGCCGGTCGCGGTCGCGGTGCTCGACGGCACCGGCGACAACGGCTCGGTGTCGCTCTACGTCGCCGACGGCGACGGCATGCGCCGCCTGTTTTCCAACGACAGCGTGTTCGACTCGCTCGGCGCCTTCTACAGCGTGATCTCCTCGACGCAAGGCGGCTGGACGTGGCTGTCCAGCGAGGGCCGCTACATGGGCGCCGCCGCGTGGGGCGACATGAGCCGCGCCACCAACCCCTATTATGCGCGCCTCAAGGAGGTGCTGCACCTCGGCGACGGCGGCGAGGTGCGGCTCAACCGCGCGATGGCCAACTGGGCCAGCGATCCGTTCGACAATCCCTATCATCCGCCGCTCGCGGACATTCTCGGCCCGCCGCTCGCGCGCGACCAGCTGTGGAATCCCGATGCCGTGCTGCGCGTCGAGGACATCCATCATCGTCCCGACACGCAGGAGCGCCTCGACAAGGCGGCGGCGACGCAGATGGTGTTCGAGGACGCGCTGATCCACGTCATCGATCACCTGCTGCGGGCGACGAACCCCGACAGGCTGGTGCTGTCGGGCGGCGTCGCGCTCAACGCGCTCGCCAACATGCGGCTGCTCGAACATTTCGATGCGCGCTGGTTCAAAGCGGCGCTGCGCCGCGACAGCCGCCTGCACCTGTGGGTGCCGCCGATGCCGGGCGACGCCGGCACCCCGATCGGGGCGGCATGGCGGCTCGCGCATCTGGCCGGCGCGCCGTGCGGCGCCCCGCTCAGCCATGCGTTCTATTGCGGCACGGCGCCCGAGGCGGCCGACATCGCCGCCGCGCTTGCCGACGACGACATCGCCAGCGAGCGCATCGGCAGCGTCGCGACACCCGAGGGCCGCGCGGCCATCGCCGACCTGATCGCGTCGTGCGTCGCCGATGGCGGCATCGTCGCCCTCTATCAGGGCGCGGCGGAGACCGGCCCGCGCGCGCTCGGCCATCGCTCGATTTTCGCCAACCCGTGCGACGCGGGCGCGCGCGAGCACCTGAACGCCCGCGTCAAGTATCGCGAGGCGATCCGGCCGCTCGCGCCGATGGCGACGCGCGAGGCTGCACAGAGCTATTTCGAGCTCGAGGACGGCGCGTCCGACGCCGGCTACAACGCCTATAATTACATGGTGCTGACCGCCCGCGCCCGGCCGGGAGCGAGCGAGAAAATCCCGGCGGTGATCCACGCCGACGGCACCGGCCGCATCCAGATCGTGCGCGAGGCCGACGATCCCCTCACCTACGCCTATCTCAAGGCGATGGGACGCCGCGTCGGCGTCGAGATGTCGGTCAACACCTCGTTCAACGTCGCCGGTCCCATCGCGCAAACGCCGCAGCAGGCGGTCGAGACGCTGAAGCGCTCCAAGGGGCTCGACGCGGTCATCATGGTCGCGGCCAACGGCGAGGTGTTCGCCGCGCGTCATGGCGGCGAACGCGACAGCGGCCGGTTCACGCGCTGGCGCGACGCATGGCGAGGCGCGCCAGAATCCGCCCGTCCATGATGAGCAGCGCGCTGGCGATCACCAGCGCGCCGACGATCTCGCGCGGCGTCACCGTCTCGCCGAGCACGGCAGCGCCGAGCAGGATCGCGGTCACCGGCACCAGCAGCGTCACCAGCATGACGTTGCCGGCGCCCGAGCCGCGGATGATCTGAAAGAACAGGATGAAGCCGAGCGCGGTGGAAATCGCGGCAAGGCCGATCAGCGCCAGCCAGGTCGTGGCGCTCGGCATCGGCAACTGCCACGGGCGATCGAAGATCGCGCACAGCGCCAACATCATCGCCGCCGAGCAGGCGAGCTGGAACGTCGCCGCCGCGATCGGCGGCACGCCGGTCAGCACGCGTTTCGCCCACAGCGCGGCAAAGCCGTAGAACACCGTCGCGGCCAGGCACAAGAGAATGCCGATGCTCTGCACCGAACCGAAATCGACTTCGAATCCCTGCAAAATCAGCACGCCGGCAAAACCGAGAACGACACCTGCGACCCGGCGCGGGTAAAGCCGCTCGTCGCCGAAAGCGGCCAGAATCAGCACGGTGAACACAGGGGTCATCGCGTTGACCACCGAGGCGATGCCGCTCGGGATCATGGTCTGGCCCATCGCCGTCAGCGTGAACGGAACGGCATTGTTGAACAGCGCCATCACCGCAAACGGGCGCCAGCCTGCCCACGTCCCCGGAATCGCGATGCGGTAGACCCACAACAGCGGCGCAAGCAGCAACGCGGCCAGAAACGTGCGGAAGAACACGATGGACATCGGCGGCACTTCCTTCACCGCCACGCCGACGAAAAAAAACGAGCCGCCCCACAGCACCCCGAGAACGAGAAGCCGCAGCCAGTCGCCGGGCGTGATGCGAAGGTCGGAGGCGGACATGGGTCGCAAGGCTCCTCACGGCACCGCCGCGAAGAGGCGCAGACGGTCCCCCGCCATAGCCGGGGCGGCGCAAGGCCGCCACCCGTTTCCCGGCATCGCAGCGATGCGGGCGGCAAGCGCCGCGCCTACTCCACGTCCTCGACCATGCCGGGCGCGGCGCCGAACGCTTTCTGCGCCAATGTCGCCGCCATGAACTCGTCGAGGTCGCCGTCGAGCACGCCGGCGGTGTCGGAGGTCTGCACGCCGGTGCGCAGGTCCTTCACCATCTGGTAGGGCTGCAACACATAGGAGCGGATCTGGTGGCCCCAGCCGATGTCGGTCTTGGCGGCCTGATCGGCGGCGGCCTGCTCCTCGCGCTTCTTCAGTTCGATCTCGTACAGGCGCGCGCGCAGCATGTCCCACGCCTGCGCGCGGTTCTTGTGCTGGGAGCGTCCGGCCTGGCAGACCACGGCGACGCCGGTCGGGATATGCGTCAGCCGTACCGCCGATTCGGTCTTGTTGACGTGCTGGCCGCCGGCGCCGCCCGAACGCATGGTATCGACGCGGACGTCGGATTCCTTGATGTCGATCTTGATGGTGTCGTCCACCACCGGGAAGATCGTGACGCTGGAAAACGAGGTATGGCGTCGCGCGTTGGCGTCGAACGGCGAAATCCGCACCAGGCGGTGCACGCCGGCCTCGGTCTTGAGCCAGCCATAGGCGTTGTGACCGCTGATCTGCACCGTCGCCGACTTGATGCCGGCCTCTTCGCCCGGCGTCTCTTCCAGCACCTCGACCTTGAAGCCGTGGGTTTCGGCCCAGCGCGTATACATGCGCAGCAGCATCGAGGCCCAGTCCTGGCTCTCGGTGCCGCCGGCGCCGGCATGGACTTCGAGATAGCTGTCGAAGCGGTCGGCCTCACCCGACAGCAGCGCTTCGAGCTCGCGCCGCGCCACCTCTTTCTTCAGGTCGCGCAAGCCGGCTTCCGCCTCGGCGACGATGCCCTCGTCGCCCTCCGCCTCGCCAAGCTCGATCATGCCGGTGTGGTCGGCGAGTTCACGCTCGACGCGCGCGATGCCGAGCAGCGCGGCGGCGAGCGCGGTGCGCTCCTGCATCAGCTTCTGGGCTTTCTGCGGATCGTTCCAGAGATCGGGGTCTTCGGCGAGCTTGTTCAGCTCCGCCAGTCGCGCGCTCGAGGCATCGACGTCAAAGATGCCTCCTCAGCAGCCCCACAGACTGCTTGATCTCGTCGACGAGTTTTTCGATTTCAGGTCGCATGGGTGTTTTCTAATGTGATGAGCTATTCTTGGCGTCATGGCCGGGCTTGTCCCGGCCATCTCGATGAAATGGGCACTGCGTCCCTTGTCGGGATGCCCGGCACAAGGCCGGGCACGACGGCGAATAGTATGTGCGGTCCATTTAGCTCCGGTACGCGCCGCAGGCAACCGCTTCAGTACAGCCCGCCGGTGCCGGAGCGGATGATGGCGCGGTCGGCGTCGGGCGTGGCATAGCCGTCGGCGACGCCGATGATCGAATAGTTGTCGGGCGGCGCGGTGCCGGGCTTGAACGCCTCGAGGATGGTGCCGCCGGAGGAGCCCGGGCCGACCCGCATGCCGGTCTTGGCGTCGACGCGGATCAGCTTGATGCCGGGCGGCACCCGGAACGGCGCCGCCGGCTTGTCGGCCAGCGCCACCTTGAGGAAGTCCTTGGCGATCGGCGCGGCGAGCACGCCCCCGGTCATCGAGCGGCCGAGGTTGCGCGGCTTGTCGTAGCCGATATAGACGCCGATCGCGATGTCCGGCGAGAAGCCGACGAACCACGCATCCTTCTGGTCGTTGGTGGTGCCGGTCTTGCCGGCGATCGGCTTGCCGACCTCCTTGACGACGGTGGCGGTGCCGCGCTGGACCACGCCTTCCATCATCGAGGTGATCTGATAGGTGGTCATCGGGTCGAGCACCTGCTCGCGGCGATCGACCAGCGTCGGCTCGGCCTGGCCCTTCCAGCCCTCGGGCACGTCGCAGCCGCGGCATTCGCGCTGGTCGTGGCGGTAAATGGTGTGGCCGTAGCGATCCTGGATGCGGTCGATCAGGGTCGGCGTGACGCGACGGCCGCCGTTGGCGAACATCGAATAGGCGGTCACCATGCGCAGCACCGTGGTCTCGCCGGCGCCGAGCGCGTAGGACAGATAGTTCGGCAGCGTATCGTAGACGCCGAACCGCTTGGCGTATTCGCCGATCATCGGCATGCCGACGTCCTGCGCGAGCCGCACCGTCACGGTGTTGAGCGAGCGCTGCAGCGCGTTACGCAGCGTGGTCGGCCCGAGATACTTGCCGCTGGAATAGTTGTCAGGCCGCCACACGCCGACGCCCGAGCCCTGATCGATCTCGATCGGCGCGTCGATCACCATGGTCGAGGGCGTATAGCCGTTGTCGAGCGCGGTCGAATAGACGAACGGCTTGAACGAGGAGCCGGGCTGCCGATAGGCCTGCGTGGCCCGGTTGAACTGGCTCTGGTCGAACGAGAAGCCGCCGACCATGGCCAGCACGCGACCGGTCGAGGGATCCATCGCCACCATCGCGCCCGAGACTTCCGGCAACTGCCGCAGGCGATACTGGCCCTCCACCGGCTTGCCGTCCTTGCCGATCAGGGGATCGGCATAAATCACGTCGCCGCGGTTGAGCACCTGCGTCACCGCGGTCGGCACCTTGCCGCGGCGCGGGCCGGAGGCGGCCTTGGCCCACTTCACGCCCTCGAGCGCAATGGTGCCGGTCTCGCGCGCCTTGGACAGCGCGCCGCCCAGTTCACGCCGCGGCTGAAAGCCGATCTTCGCCGTCTTGTCGTCGACTTCGAGCACCACCGCGAGCCGCCACGGCGAGATGTCCGACAGCGACTTGATCTCGGCGAGCTTGACGCCCCAGTCGCCGGTGACGTCGAGCTTTTCCAGCTCGCCGCGCCAGCCCTGCGCCTCGTCGTATTTCACCAGCCCCTGCACGAACGCCTGCCGTGCCACCACCTGCAACTTGGGGTCGAGCGAGGTGCGCACCGACAGGCCGCCCTCATAGAGCTTTTTCTCGCCGTAGCGCTCGAACACCTCGCGGCGCACTTCTTCGGCGAAATACTCGCCGGCAAAGGTGTGGCCGCTGGAGCGGCTGGTGACGGCAAGCGGCTCCTTGCGCGCGGCGTCCGCCTCGGCCTGCTTGACCCAGCCGTTCTCAAGAAGGCGGTCGATGACGTAGTTGCGGCGCTCGATGGCGCGCTCGTGGTTGCGCACCGGGTGCAGCGCCGCCGGCGCCTTCGGCAGCGCCGCGAGATAGGCGGCCTCGGCGGTCGAAAGCTCGCTCACCGACTTGTCGAAATAGACCAGCGAGGCGGCCGCCACGCCATAGGCGCCAAGGCCGAGATAGATCTCGTTGAGATACAGTTCCAGGATCTTGTCCTTGGAATAGGCACGCTCGATACGCATCGCCAGCAGCGCTTCCTTGATCTTGCGGGTGAACGACACCTCGTTGGTCAGCAGGAAGTTCTTGGCCACCTGCTGGGTGATGGTGGAGGCGCCCTGCGGCCGGCGGTTGGAGCCGTAGTTCTGCACGTAGAGCAGCGCGGCGCGGGCGAGGCCCTGAAAGTCGAGCCCGCCGTGCTCGTAGAAATTCTTGTCCTCGGCGGCGAGGAAGGCGTTGATCACGCGCTTGGGCACCGCCTGGATCGGCAGATAGAGCCGCCGCTCGCGGGAATACTCGGCAAGCAGCGAGCCGTCGCCGGCATGCACGCGGGTCATCACCGGCGGCTCGTAGTTCTGGAGCTGCGAATAGTCCGGCAGGTCCTTCGAGAAATGCCAGATCAGTCCGGCCGCGGCCGCGACGCCGACCAGGAACACGATGGTTCCCGCCGCAAATACAAAGCCCATGAAGCGCAGCAGAAACCGCATCGTCGCGTTCGCCCTGATCATCGCCGGCGGGCCGGCAGCTTCATTCGGAAAAAGGATTGAGGCCGCCGCGGCAATATCCCCGCCGCGCGGGGCCTACAACGCCGCTCCTCGATTCACCGCCGGTCGTCCAGCGCCCCTCTATAATGCCGGCGCTGTGGCCAAACTAGGGCTTTGGCGCCTGTTCCGCCGGCCATTCTCACTGCGCCGGCCCCGCCGATACCACCCGCTTGCCGAGATAGGCTTCGATCGCCTGCGCCACCGCGCGCACGCTGCGCGCGCGCCAATCGTCGGACTTGAGCAGTTGCAGGTCGTCCTTGTTGGACACGTAGCCGAGTTCGACCAGCACCGACGGCACGTCCGGCGCCTTCAGCACCTTGAAGCCGGCCGACTTGAGCGGCCGCTTGTGCAGGCGGACGACGCCCTTCATCTCGTTCATCAAGAGCCTGGCGAAGCGATGGGAAAACGTCTTGGTCTCGCGCTGGGCGAGGTCGATCAGGATGTCGGCGACCTCGGTCGGTTCCTCGGCGAGGTCGAGGCCAGCAATAGCGTCGGCCTTGTTCTCCGAATCGGCAAGCCGCTGCGCCTCGGCGTCGGAGGCCCGCTCGGACAGCGTATAGATGGTGGCGCCGTGGGCGTCGCCCTCGCGGCGCGGCAGCGAATCGGCGTGGATCGAGACGAACAGCGCCGCACGCTGGCGGCGGGCGATGCGCACCCGCTCGCCGAGCGGCACGAAGGTGTCGTCGCCGCGCGTCATAACGATACGGTACTTGTCGGCCTGTTCGAGGCGCTTGCGCAGCGCCAGCGAGAATTCCAGCACGATGTCCTTTTCGGCCTCGCCGCTCGCAGCCTGGGTGCCGTTGTCGATGCCGCCATGGCCCGGATCGATCACCACCACCGGCCGGCTGTCGCCAGCCGCCTCGGCGGCGGCGGCAGCGTCGCGGCGGTCGGTCTCGGCCGGCGACTCTCCGGCCCCCCGGGAGGCCCCCTCGGCCGCCAGCGCCTGCATGAAGGCGGCGCGATCGACCGCGGCCAGATCCAGAACGAGCCGGGCCGGCTGGCCGTTGGCGGCCTCCAGCACCTCGACCTTGGCGATGCGCGCGGGCGCGGCGAGGTCGAACACGATGCGCGAGCCGCCGGCCATCACCAGGCCGTAGCGGAACGCCTTGATCAGGCCCCGCCCCTCGCTGCCGGTGCCCTTGGCGAGATCGAAGCGGACCTGCGGAACGTCGAGCACCACCCGGTAGGGATCGGCGAGCGCAAAGGCCGCCACCGGAATTTTGCGGTCGAGATCGAGGATGAAGCGAGTCTGCTTGTCGTCGCCGGCGAGGCGCGCTTCCGACGCCACGGGAAAGGCCGGGGCGACCGCGACGGTCGGCGCTGCGGCCGCGTGTGCCAGCTCCTGAGCGAACCCCTGGATCGGGCAGCCGACGGCGATCGCCGCGCCGATCAGCGCCGCCCCGAGCCTGCCGCCATGTGCAAAACGACCAGCCAACACACCCCCGCCTGTCGGCCCCCTGCTTACCGCAATAGGGTTGCAGGGTTAATCGGCCCTTAATCGCCGCGCGCCAATTGCCCGGCAGTGTTGCGCCGGGGCGACGCCTGCCCCGCCCCCGAGGCCGCCCTTGCCAGCGCCGGCGATTGCTCGTATGTAACGGGGGCTGACGGTAAAATTTCCGGTTGTGTCGCGTTCAACCTCCCGGTGCAGCGCCGGTCGCTTCCAGACCAGCCCGATCGATCGGGTTCAGTCGTTTGAAGACCTGCGTATTTGCCGCTTCCTCCCCAGCCAGCGCAGTGCGCGACTGTCGTAAGAAGCGGTCAAGCCCGAGCGGTCAACGGTCCCGGGTATCACGCTCTCCGGACAGAACGCTGCGCTGCCGCTGATCGCGGCTACCGACCGCGAAAGGACTATCGGCGCGCGCCGCAAGGCACCGTGCCGACACTGCCAGCATCCTATGTGGCGGCCAAAGCCGCCCGATTGTTCTCGCGGGCCGACGCATCATGCGCCTGACACCACCGACCTCCCTTCATGCCGAGCCCCGGCGACGCGCCATTCCGGCGTGCCGCGTCCGGCCGGCGGGAGTGTCGGCCAGACGCCCCGAACTGCGCTTCGGCCTTTTCAATCCCCCCGAATCAGGTGGACCGTATCGCTCTGCGGCCGCGCTTCATGCGCGCGTCGTGCGGCACGGTGGCCGCCAGCAAGAGTTTCCTGATGCCCAACAAAATGTTGATCGACGCGACTCACCCGGAGGAGACCCGGGTGGTCGTGGTTCGCGGCAACCGTGTCGAAGAGTTTGATTTCGAGGCGGCCAATCGCAAGCAGCTTCGCGGCAACATCTATCTGGCCAAGGTGACGCGCGTCGAGCCGTCGCTGCAGGCCGCTTTCATCGAATACGGCGGCAACCGCCACGGCTTCCTCGCCTTCAGCGAGATCCACCCCGACTACTACCAGATCCCGGTCGCCGACCGGCAGGCGCTGATCGAGGCCGACGAGCAGGCCCATCGCGAGGCCGAGGAGGAAACCGAGAGCCGCCCGAGCCGCCGCCGCTCGCGCCACCGCAACGCCCGCCGGCGCGGTCACGGCGAGCGCGTCCAGAGCCAGATCGTCGAGGGCGACAACGGCGTTGCCGCCGAAGCCGAATCTCACGGCAATGGCGACCACGACCATGATCACGACCACCCGGTCCTGACCGGTACGGACGACGGCGTGACGGGCGGCTACGGCTCGGACACCTCCGTCGCCTTCGCGCCGGGCGCAGAACCGCACGACACCGCAATTCAATCCGGCGACGACCACGGCGCTGACGAGGACGAGGCCAGCGCGACGCCGGCCGAGGCGCCCGGACAGATCGACCCCGCCGGCGACGTCGATATCGCCGCCGCCGAGGACGACAACCCCGACGCGCCCGCGCCGGCCGTCGCAGCCGACCACCACGACGACGATTCCCACGCCGACGACAACGGTCCTGACGACGCGGGCGACGACGACAATGGGAACGGCGACGACGCCCGCCTCGGCGACGACGACCACGACGCCAATGGCGACGACGACAATGACGATGACGACAACGGCCATGACGATCACGTCGAGTCGGTCGGCGGCGACGACGTTCTGGAGGAAGTGCCCGAGCGCGCCTTTCGGCCGCGCCGCCAGTACAAGATTCAGGAGGTCATCAAGCGCCGCCAGGTGATGCTGGTGCAGGTCGTCAAGGAGGAGCGCGGCAACAAGGGCGCGGCGCTCACCACCTACCTGTCGCTGGCCGGCCGCTACGCCGTATTGATGCCCAACACCGCCCGCGGCGGCGGCATCAGCCGCAAGATCACCTCCTCGCAGGACCGCTCGCGCCTCAAGGAAGTGGTGCAGGACCTCGACGTGCCGGAGGGCATGGGCGTCATTCTGCGCACCGCCGGCGCCGCCCGCACCAAGCCGGAGATCAAGCGCGACTTCGAATACCTCTTGCGGATGTGGGAGACGGTGCGCGACACCACCCTCAACTCGCAGGCGCCGACCCTCGTCTACGAGGAAGGCTCGCTGATCAAGCGCTCGCTGCGCGACCTCTACAACAAGGACATCGACGACATCATCGTCGCGGGCGAGGCGGGATACCGCGAGGCGCGCGACTTCATGAAAATGCTGATGCCCTCCAGCGTCCGCGCCGTAAAACCGTATCGCGACGCCCAGCCGTTGTTCTCGCGCATGGGCGTCGAGAGCCAGCTCGACGCCATGTTCTCGCCGACGGTGCAACTGCGCTCCGGCGGCTACCTCGTCATCAACCAGACCGAGGCGCTGGTCTCGATCGACGTCAACTCCGGCCGCTCGACGCGCGAGCATCACATCGAGGACACCGCGCTCAAGACCAACCTCGAAGCGGCGGAGGAAGTGGCGCGGCAGTTGCGCCTG
>JBDHSY010000051.1:0-11165 GCA_039808405.1 Xanthobacteraceae bacterium | reverse complement strand
CGACGTCCGGGGATTTGAAGTTGCCGAGCATGGGTGTTCGTTCCGTTGCGCCTCGGCTGAGGCCATGTCCCTTCAGATGGCGCAGATCGGCCGCCCGTTCAATGGCGGAGACAACGAGCCACCGTTCACAGTGACCACGAAGATAGTCCGATAATCAGTTGATGCAAATAGCGTTTCGGTCAAGTCGCCTGATAGCTGCGACCGCCGTCGCCGGCCCGGAAATCGGCCAGCACGGTCTCGCCGGCGACCGCCGTCTGGCCGACCGCGACCAGCGGCCGGGCGCCTTCGGGCAAAAACACGTCGAGCCGCGAGCCGAACCGGATCAGTCCGAAGCGTTCGCCGGCGTTGACGGACTGGCCCTCGCGCACGAACGACACGATGCGGCGCGCCACCAGCCCCGCGATCTGGATCACGCCGATCCGCCCCTCGGGCGTGGCGATGACCAGCGAGTTGCGCTCGTTGTCCTCGCTCGCCTTGTCGAGTTCGGCGTTGACGAACTTGCCCGGCCGGTAGGCGATGCGCTCGATCCGGCCGGCCACGGGGCTGCGGTTCACATGGCAGTTGAACACGCTCATGAAGATCGAGATGCGCGGCAGCGGGCGATCGCCGAGACCGAGTTCGGGCGGCGGCACCACCGGCATCACCATCGAGACGCGGCCGTCGGCCGGGGCCACCACCAGCCCCTCGCGCAGCGGTGTCACCCGCACGGGATCGCGGAAGAACAGCGCGCACCAGATCGTCAGCACCAGCCCGAGCCAGCCGAGCGGCGCCCAGATCCAGAACAGGATGATGGTGGCCAGCGCAAAGCCGCCGATGAACGGATACCCCTCGGGGTGGATCGGCGGAATCTGGGCACGGATCGAGTTGGCAATCGACATCGGTGCGGCCTGCTGGTTGACGGGTCGAATCTGCGGGACAGTTTATTCCGCGGCTTCCGGCGCAGCCAGCGGGTCGTCGTCGGTGACCGGCGGCGGGTTGCGGTTCGGCGCGCTCCCCTCCTCGGCGATCCCGGCCAGTTTCTCGCGCGCCGCGTCGGCCTCGCGCTGCCGGTTCCACATGCTGGCGTAGAGGCCGCCCTGCGCCAGAAGCTCGCCGTGGGTGCCGCGCTCGGCGATGCGGCCGCCATCGAGCACGATGATCTCGTCGGCGCCGACCACGGTGGACAGCCGGTGCGCGATCACCAGTGCCGTGCGGTTGCGCGACACGCCTTCCAGCGCCGCCTGGATTTCCTGCTCGGTGTGGCTGTCGAGCGCCGAGGTCGCCTCGTCCAGCACCAGGATCGGCGGCCCTTTCAGGATGGTGCGGGCAATCGCCACGCGCTGCTTTTCGCCGCCGGAAAGCTTTAGGCCGCGCTCGCCGACTTCGGTGTCGTATCCCTTCGGCGAGCGGGCGATGAAGCCGTCGATGCGGGCGAGGCGCGCGGCTTCCTCGACCTCGGCGTCGCTCGCGTCCCACCGCCCGTAGCGGATGTTGTAGCGCATGGTGTCGTTGAACAGCACGGTGTCCTGCGGCACCATGCCGATGGCCGCGCGTAGCGACCCTTGCGTCACGTCGCGGATGTCCTGGCCGTCGATGGTGATGCGGCCGCCGCAGACGTCGTAAAGCCGGAACAGCAGCCGCGAGATGGTGGATTTTCCCGCGCCCGACGGCCCGACGATTGCCACCGTCTTGCCGGCCGGCACCTCGAACGACACGCCCTTGAGGATCGGCCGGTTCGGATCGTAGGCGAACGCCACGTCCTCGAAGCGGATCGCGCCGCTCTCGACGTGCAGCGGCAAGGCGCCGGGGCGATCCTTGACCTCGGGGTTCTTGGCCAGCACGCCGAACATCTTCTCGATGTCGACCACCGCCTGCTTGATCTCGCGATAGACCATGCCCATGAAGTTGAGCGGCTGGTAGAGCTGGATCATCATGGCGTTGATCATGACGAAATCGCCGACGGTGTTGGTGCCGCGGCGCACGCCGATGGCGCACATCAGCATGGTCGCCGTCAGCCCCGCGGTGAAAATCACCGCCTGCCCGATGTTGAGGACCGCGAGCGAGGTATAGGTGCGCACGCTGGCGCGCTCGTAGCGCTCCATCGAACCGTCGTAGCGCGATGCCTCGCGCGCCTCGGCGCCGAAA
Organism: Xanthobacteraceae bacterium; assembly: GCA_039808405.1. Classification (GTDB taxonomy): domain Bacteria; phylum Pseudomonadota; class Alphaproteobacteria; order Rhizobiales; family Xanthobacteraceae; genus PRO6. The sequence goes on along the minus strand of JBDHSY010000051.1, from coordinate 9,041 downwards.
TACTTGACCGTCTCATAGTTGAGCAGCGAGTCGATCGCCTTGGTGTTGGCGTCGGTGTCGGACTCGTTCATGGCGCGGCGGATCTCGATGCGCCATTCGGTCGCGACATAGGTGAACACCATGTAGACCACCACGGTCGCCAGCGTGACCGCGACGTAGCGCCAGTCGAACTGCCAGAACAGCACGGCCGTCAGCAGCACCACCTCCACCACGGTCGGCACCAGCTGGAGGATGACCATGCGCACGATCACCTCGATGCCGAGCCGGCCGCGCTCCAGCACCCGCGTCAGCCCGCCGGTCTTGCGCTCCAGATGGAAACGCAGCGACAGCTCGTGCATGTGAACGAAGGTGAAATAGGCGAGCCGCCTGACCGCATGCATCGCCACTTTGGCGAAGATGCCATCGCGCAACTGCGTCAGGCCGGCCATCAGCACCCGCATCAGGCCGTAGGCGGCAGTCATGATCAGCGGCGAGGCGATCAGCCAGACCGCCCAGTCGTCGGCGGCAACCGGCGCCGAGCCCTCGCCGGTCAGCGCGTCCGTCGCCCATTTGAAGGTGAACGGCACCACCAGCGTCGCCACCTTGGCGAACACCAGCAGCACCATGGCCCACACCACGCGCGCCTTGAGGTCGGCGCGGTCGCCCGGCCAGATATACGGCCACAGCCCGGCCAGCGTCCCGAGCAGGGAACTGCGGACCACCGTCGTGCCACGGGGCGGCGGCGGCGGCTCCAGCGCCGCCGGGTAACTGGTGTCGGCCATCAAGACATCCCGATCGTCGGCGGCAGCAGATCTGGTTCGCCTACCCGCGTCATCGCCCGGTCATATAGGGTGTTTTCGGCCGCGCTGCATCCCGGCGCCGGCAAATCTTTGTGCGCGGTCCGCGTTGCCCGGCCGCCTTGACGCTGCCACCCGGCGATGCAACATGACAGGTATGTCAACCTTGGACTCTTCGCTCATCGGCTCCGTCTGCGTCTATTGCGGCTCGGGGCCCGGCAACCATCCCGCATTCGTCAAGGCCGCCACCGATTTCGGCAAAGCCCTCGCCGAGGCCGGCGTGCGGCTGGTCTATGGCGGCGGATCGGTCGGCCTGATGGGCGCGGTCGCAAGCGCAACGCTCGATCACGGCGGCCAGGTGACCGGCATCATTCCCGGCTTCCTGGTGCAGCGCGAGCACGCCCTGACGCGGGCGCAGGAGATGATCGTCACCGAGGACATGCACGAGCGCAAGCGGCTGATGTTCGAGCGCTCGGATGCGTTCGTCGCGCTGCCGGGCGGCATCGGCACGCTGGAGGAGTTGGTCGAGCAACTCACCTGGGCGCAGCTCGGCCGCCACGCCAAGCCGATTTTGATCGCCAACGTCGAAGGGTTTTGGGACCCGCTGCTGACGCTTCTCACGCACATGGGCGACACCGGCTTCATCCGCGCCGATCTCAAGATCAACCTGTTGTCCGCCGAGCGCGTCGGCGACATCCTGCCGATGCTGGAGCACGCCGCGCGCCGCGCCGCCGAGGTCGAGGCGCCGCGCGAGATGCCGGGACCGGTGGCCGCAAAGCTCTAGCCTTTGCCGGCGCCGAACTCCGCCGCATAAAGCTCCGGCTTGAAGCCGACCGTAAGACGCCCGCCGCGCTCGAGCACCGGACGCTTGATCATCGACGGCTGCGCCAGCATCAGCGCGAGCGCCTTCGTCGCGGTGAGGTTCTGCTTGTCGGCCTCGTCGAGCTTGCGGAACGTGGTGCCGGCGCGGTTGAGCAGCGTCTCCCAGCCAAGGGCGTCGCACCACGCCTTGAGGCGCGCGCGCTCGATTCCGGCCGTCTTGTAGTCGTGGAAGACGTAAGCCACGCCATGCGCATCGAGCCAGGCCCGCGCCTTCTTCATCGTATCGCAGGTCTTGATGCCATAGAGCGTGACGGCTGCGCTCCGGTCGTTGGTCATTGGGGGCCTCGCTTCCAATCCAGAGGTCATCGCGGCGCGCCGTTTCAAACGCTCAACATTCGACGACGTTGACCGCGAGGCCGCCAAGCGAGGTTTCCTTGTAGCGCGTGTTCATGTCCCGCCCGGTATCGCGCATGGTGCGGATGCAGTTGTCGCGCGAGACGATGTGCGAGCCGTCGCCGCGCAGCGCCAGCATCGCCGAGTTCACGGCCTTCACCGCGCCAAAGCCGTTGCGCTCGATGCAGGGCACCTGAACGAGGCCGCGGATCGGATCGCAGGTCATGCCAAGGTGGTGTTCCAGCGCGATTTCGGCGGCGTTCTCGACCTGCGCGTTGCTGCCGCCGAGCGCCGCCGCAAGGCCGGCCGCCGCCATCGCGGCTGCCGAGCCGATCTCGCCCTGACAGCCGACCTCGGCGCCCGATATCGAGGCGCCGCGCTTGATCAGGCCGCCGATCGCCGCCGCCACCAGCAGGAAATTGCGGATGCCGCTATCGGTGCCGGCCAGATGGTCGCGGTAGTAGCGGATTACGGCCGGCACGACGCCTGCGGCGCCGTTGGTCGGCGCCGTCACCACGCGGCCGCCCGCGGCATTCTCCTCGTTCACCGCCATGGCGAACACGTTGAGCCAGTCGAGCGCCAGCGTCGGCGACCCGGCCTCGTTGCGCAGCGCCTGCTGGGCCAGTTGCCGATGAAGTCCGGGAGCGCGTCGTCGCACATTGAGCCCTCCAGGCAACGTGCCGTCGCTCACGAGCCCGCGCTCGATGCAGGCGTTCATCGCGCGCCAGAGACCGTCCAGCCGGTCGTCGAGCGCAATGTCCGCCACCGCCTGCTCGTTGGCGCGCTGCATGTCGGCAATGGACAGCCCGGAGGCATCGCCGAGGCGCAGCATCGCTGCGGCACTGTCGAATGGAAACGGCACCGGCGGGTGCGGATCGGCCGGCGTCGCCGCGTCGCCGCCAAGCTCGTCCTCGGCCTGCACGAAGCCGCCGCCGACCGAGTAATAGGTCCGCACCACCAGTTCATCGCCGGCTTCGTCAAGCGCGCGGAAGATCATGCCGTTGACGTGACCGGGCAGCGGCGGCCCGGTGTCGAACGCGATATCCGTCGCCGGGTCGAACAAAATGCCGGCGGCCGGCCCCGACAGCGAGCGCTCCCGCCCGAGCCGCTCGAGCGCCGGCTCGATCTCGTTCGGATCGATCTCGTCCGGCGCATGCCCGAGAAGCCCGAGCGCGATTGCGCGGTCGGTGCCGTGGCCCTTGCCGGTGAAGGCCAGCGATCCATGCAGCGACACCGCGATGCGCGAAAGGTTTTTGCGCCGATCGGCGATATCCGTTGCGACGAACCGCCGCGCCGCCGTCATCGGTCCCATGGTGTGAGAACTCGATGGACCGATCCCGATCTTGAAAACGTGGACGACGCTCAGGAACACCGTGGCCACCTAGATATGGGTCAACGGCAAGGCCGTCGTGTGCTTGATCTCCTCGATGACGAACATCGAGGTGACGTCGGCAAGGTCCGCGCCCTTGATCAGGGTTTTGTAGATGCGGTCGTAACCGGCGATGTCGGACACCAGCACCTTCAAAAGATAGTCGGTGCTGCCGGCGACGCGATAGAAATCCACCACCTCCGGTATCGCGCTGACCAGCTTGTGGAACGACTCGAACCACTTGAAGCGGTGCTCGTGGGTGCGGATCGCAATGAACACGGTCACGCCGAGATTGAGCTGGTCGGGGTCGAGCAGCGTGACCCGCTTTTTGATGACGCCGCTCTCCTCGAGCTTCTGCACCCTTCGCCAGCACGGCGTCGAGGTCAGCCCGACCTTTTCGGCCAGTTCCGAGATCGGAATCGCCGCGTTGTCTTGCAGATGCGTCAGGATCGCGTGGCCGAACCGATCCAGCTTGGCGCGGGCAGTTTTCATGAGCATACAAATCCAAAAAATGTATCTATTGTAGAATCTGTACGCTCATTTATGCCAGATTCAGCACGATATCGCAATAAAAATCCGTATTTACGGGTATAATCTGCTCCTGTTCTTTCCAACAGGCGACGATTATGCTCCCGATCTCCGGTCGCGCGACCTCCCAAGACCCCGAGACCCAGCTCGCCCACCTCGGGCGCGCCCCGGCAAAGCACGCCGGCATGGTCAACGTCCCGGTGTACCGCGGCTCGACGATTCTGGCCGACACGCTCGAGGAATGGGAGTCGCGCAAAACGCCCGACAACCCGATGGCGAGTTACGGGCGGTTCGGCACGCCGCTGTCGCGCGCGCTGGAGGAAGCCGTCTGCGCGCTCGAAGGCGGGCACGACACCATGCTGTTTCCGTCCGGGCTGTCGGCCTGCACGCATACGCTGCTCGGCTGCCTGCAGGCCGGCGACCATGCGCTGATCACGGACAACGTCTACGGGCCGACCCGGACGTTCGCGGAGCAGGTGCTGAAGCGCCTCCAGATCGACGTCGAATATTTCGATCCGGTCGACCTCACCGGCCTTGCCAGCCGTATCCGGCGCAACACCCGGGTGGTCTATCTGGAGTCTCCGGGGTCGCTCACCTTCGAGATTCAGGACGTGCCGGCGATCGCGGAGCTCGCCCATTCGGTCGGCGCTTTCGTCATCATCGACAACACCTGGGCCTCGCCGTTGTAATTCAAGCCGTTCGCGCACGGCGCCGATATCTCGATCCATGCCGCGACCAAGTACATCGTCGGGCACTCCGACGCGCTGCTCGGCATCGTCACCGCCAACGAGCGGGCATGGCCCTGCCTCAAGAGCAGCGCCCACCACTTCGGCGAAATCGCCGGCCCGGACGACATCTATCTGGCCCTGCGCGGCCTGCGCACGCTTGCCGTCCGCATGCGGCGCCACTGGGATACCGGCGTCCAGCTTGCGCAAGCCATGGCCTGCCATCCCGCGGTCGAGCGCATTCTGCATCCCGCCCTGCCCGGCCATCCGGGGCACGCGATCTGGAAGCGCGACTTCCACGGCGCCAGCGGCCTGTTCGGGGCGATGCTCAAGCCGATGACCAGGGCGCAGCTCTCGTGCCTGTTCCGCAACCTCAGCCTGTTCGGCATCGGGCTGTCGTGGGGCGGCTACGAAAGCCTGGCGCTGCCGGTCGATCCGCTGCCCGCGCGCTGCGCGTCGGACCTCGACTGCCCCGGCGTGCTGCTCCGGATTCATGCCGGTCTCGAAGGCGCGCAGGATCTGATCGCCGACATGACGCAGGCGCTGGACGCCGCCCTCGATGCGGACAGCGAGCCTGTCAGGCGGCGCCACGGCGCTCCTGCCTGACGCCGGCACGAGGCGCGACACCGCTTCGCCGCGGTCGCGGAGCGCAGCGATTGAATGCGGCGGGATTTGCCGTATCTTCATCCGGTTCGCCGGCGGACAAGCGACCTCGTCATGAAAATCGACAGCATCGACCTGAAGATCCTGACCCAGCTTCAAAAGTGCGGAAACCTGTCGCAACGCGAACTGTCGGATAAGATCGGCCTGTCGCAGAACGCCTGCTGGCGGCGGCTGCAACGCCTGACGGCCAGCGGCCTGATCAAGGGGTCTTCCACCGAGATCGACCTCGACGCGTTGGGCCTGAGCCTGACGGTGCTGGTGCTGATCCGCACCCGCCACCACTCCAAGGACTGGGCCGACCGGTTTCGCAAGCATGTGGAGCGTCTGCCCGAAGTCGTCGATTTTCACCGCATCGGCGGCAGTTGGGACTACGTGATCAAGATCGTGACCCGGGAGATGGCGGGCTACGACCTGTTCTACCAGCGCCTGATCGCCAATTTCGATCTGGAGCGGGTGATCGGCATGTTCTCCATGGAAGCCATCGTCGAGAACCGGCCTCCCGATCTGTCGCGGCTGATGGCCGCGCCGAAGTAAGGCGCGGGGCGCGCGCGCGGTCACGCGCCGAGCACGGCCAGCATCTCGTGCATGGTGGCGAACTTGCACCGCGGCTTGCCGCCCGATGCCGCCGCGATCTCGGCGGCTTCGATCTTTTTCCAGTCGACGTAATCGGTGGTCCTGACGTTGCGGCTCGCCAGCAGCGGCTTCAGCCCGGCGAGCCCCGGCTTGTCGCCGACCACCAGCTCCGAACGGATCAGCGCGGCGACCTCCTCCGCGTCGGTGCGGTTGGTGCCGATCTTGCCGGAGGGGCCGCGCCGCAGCCAGCCGACGACATAGAGGCCGGGGGCGATGCGCCCGTCGGTGTTGGTCAGCCGGTCGCCGGTCGCCGAGATCGCAAGCCCGCCGAGCGCCCGCGCCCGATAGCCGATGGCGGAGACCACCGCCCCGCAGGCGATCTCGAACGTCTCGCCGGTGCCCGCCACCTGGCCGTTCTCGACCCGCGTGCGTTCGAAACGGATCGCTTCGACCCGCCCGTCGCCCCGCACCTCGAGCGGCCTGGCGTTGAACTGGAAACGGATCCGGCGCGCCTTCGCCGCCGGGTCGGCCTGCGCAAAACTCTTGAAGCACTCGAGGTTCTTGCCTTTCACGCGGCGGTCGCGCGGCGGCAGGTCGCCGCCGACGGCATCGGGGATCTGGTGCGGCTCGGCCACCGCGACGGCCTCCGCCAGTTCTCCCAATTCCCGCAACTCGACCGTGGTGAACTTCGCCTCCAGCGGTCCACGCCGGCCGACGATATGCACGTCAGAAATCCGCGCCTGTGCCAGCCGCCCGGCGGCGTGGGCGGCGATGTCGCTGTTGGCAAGCTCGGCGGTCGACTTCGACAGGATGCGCGCGATGTCGATGGCGACGTTGCCGTTGCCGATGACGACGACGCTGTCGCGGTCGAGCAGCGGATCGAGGCCGGCGTGATCGGGATGGGCGTTGTACCAGCCGACGAACTCGGCCGCGCCGTACACGCCGGGCAGGTCGCCGCCGGGGACATCGAGCGGGGCATCGTCGGGCGCGCCGCTTGCCAGCACCACCGCATCGTAGAACTGCGTCAGCTCGGCGATGGTGACGTCGCGATCGACCTCGACATTGCCGACGATGCGCACGTTCGGCCGCTGCGCGATCTGCTCGAAGGCGTCCTGGATCGTCTTGGTGCTCTGATGATCGGGCGCGACGCCGGCGCGGATCAGCCCGTACGGGGTCGGCAGCCGCTCGACGATATCGATTTCGGCGCCGGGGCACTCGGTATCAAGCGCCTCGGCGGCGTAGAAGCCGGCCGGGCCGGCGCCGACAATGGCGAATTTCGGTACTGGTCCTTGAGCCGTCGTCATCGCTCGTTCACCTGCCGTCCGCAGTTGTCTCGCGGTCATCCCCACGCCTTCGCTCACCGGAGAAGACGCGCATCACCCTGCCCTGCCCCTGTGTCCGGGGCAGGTTCGCTGTCAGAAAATCCCGCCTGGTCGATCGGCCCCGATCAGATCGGGATCGGGCAGCGCTTGCAATCGACCTTGAGCGTCTTGACGTGCGCGACGAACTCAGCGGCGCGCTTCACGGTGACGTCGAACACCGCGCGCCCGATCTCCGCCGTCGCCGGCTTCGGATTGGAATAGGCGCCGTTGCCGCCGGTGCGCTGATAGAACTCCTCCGCCGTCGCCTGGCTGAACGCGATGTTCTGGTCGAGGGGCGGGTCCATCGGGAATCCGCTGGCGAATGCGGGCACCGGCCGTTCCGGTAACTCCGCGATCTTGTCGGTGCGCACCAGCTCGGGATGCTTGTGCAGCATGAACGAGGTCTCGACGATGCCGGCGTGGTGCGAGCCGTCACGGGCATTGCCGGCCGCCTCGCACACCTCCTTGCGGGCGATCAGGTGCGTGTCGATGATCGCCACATAGGCGCCGGTGGTGAAGCGCAGCTTGGCCATCGCGATCTGAAGCGGCGGCAGGTTGGCGACACGGTTGCCGTTGACGAAAAGAATCTTGCGGAAGCCGTGCGAGATCAGGCTTTCGCCGATGTCCACCGCCACCTGCGTCAGCGTCTCGGGCCGGAAAGTGATGCCGCCGGGATAGCCGAGATGATGCGGCGACCAGCCGATATGCATCGGGGGCGCCACCAGCACGCCGTGCTGGCGCGCCACCTCGGCGGACACGTCGCTCGCCCAGGCGGTGTCGACCAGAAGCGGCGTATGCGGGCCGTGCTGCTCGGTGGCGCCGATCGGGATCATCACCACGTCCTGCGACTTCAGATAGTCGGCGATATCGGGCCAGGTCAGTTCGTGCAGCCAAACACTTTTCGTCATCGTTCGCTCCCAGATAGGGCCAAAACCGTTTTAGCGCGCCGCCGGTGCGGGGCTGAAGTGCTGCTCCAGCTTGTCCTCGACCTCGATCCAGTCGTCGGCGTCGTCCGGCACGAACCCCTGCTTGCGGATATTGGGCCACTGAGCGGAGTATTTGCGGTTGAACTCGACCCACTTCGCCGCATCCGGCGCGGTATCGGGCATGATCGCCTCGGCCGGGCACTCCGGCTCGCATGCGCCGCAATCGATGCACTCCTCCGGATTGATCACGAGCATGTTCTCGCCTTCGTAGAAGCATGTCGCCGGGCACGATTGCAAGCAATCCTGAAATTTGCACTTAATGCAAGCTTCAGTCACGACGTAGGTCATTTGGGTGCTCCTTTCGCCTGGTCGCTAGCGGCCTCAGCGCCCTTTCTTGAACAACGCCGCGAGATGCTCCTTCGACGGCAGGATGTCGGTGACGAGATCGCGCACCACCGTCTTGCCCTCGAGCGGCTCGACCCTCGCCCCCTGCGGCGTCAGCCGCGCGGTGCAGGCGTAGGTCACCTCGCCATCGACCATCACCGAACATTCCTTGCAGGCGTTGGCGTTGATGCAGCTATAGCGCACCGCCAGCGACGGGTCGGTATTGGCCCTGATCCATATCAACGCATCGAGCACCGACATGCCTTCCGTAAACGGCACGTCGAAATTCTGAAACGTGATCCCGGACTCCTCGGTCCCTCGCGCGACCGAAAGCGAAACAAGCTGGGTCATGGCCGTATTAACCTGCCTTTTTAACCTGCCTTGGATTGAAGCGGTGCTGCCGCGGTCCTGACGACCGGCATCCAGCGCGATACGATGGCCCCCCCGTCGAGGCCGAGAATCTGATTTCTCTCGAAATCGTCCTCGGTCTGGGTATGGTCCAGCCGCTGGTGCGCACCGCG
>JBDHSY010000050.1:0-11226 GCA_039808405.1 Xanthobacteraceae bacterium | reverse complement strand
GACGAGGCTGGTGGTCAACAAGGCGCTTGAAATTCTTCCCCACAAAGCCGTTCGCGTTCTTGTCATGAGCCCGGAAAGTTTTCGCGATCTTAAGACGTTGGGAATTCACATCGAAAGTTTTGCCGCGGTGCGGGCGGCGGTGAACCGTTCGGCGCAGGATCTCGAGGCGATAAAATCGTGCGAAGACAAGTTTCGTCGGTCGCTTACGGACTCCGACAAGCGGGAAGCCCTGCGTGCGAACAAGGAACTGCATTTCGCAATCTATAAAGCGAGCCGGTTGCCGACCCTCGTCGATATCGCGGAAACGCTGTGGCTTCGGACCGGCCCGACGATCAATCTCGACCTGATCTGGTCGGGCTCGAAAACCAGCGTGCAACATCATCGGCGCCTGGTGAGGGCAATCGCGGATGGAGACGAGCAGGGCGCGGCGAAAGCGCTTGCTGAGGACATTTTGGGAACCGCAAACTTTATCCTGAATGCGGGGTCCTCGCAGGCGCGCATGAAAGCGAAGCAGCGCAAGATCTAGGCGGGCGGCAGACTTATCAAAAACTGATGAACTGGTTTTGAAATAGCAACGTTTGTCCCGTCGCTCGTTCCAGTATGAGACGATGAAAAAGAGATGGCAAACCAGAACTCGCATGAGGAGAGGCGTTTAACAGTTCAGAGCGTTTGGGAGGGGGTGCGCACCTCTGCTGAAAACTTCGGGCGAGCCGCAGATGGATCGAGAACTGAGAGCAAAGAACAAGCCCTCTCGTATACCAGGGCGCGGCCGATCGCCGCTCTATCTTCAAGTCGCCTCCGTTATGAGACATCGGATCGAAAGAGGCTACTGGGCGGAAGGAGACAGAATTTCCAGCCTGGGAGAGCTTGAATCGGAGTTCGCTGTCGCTCGGTTGACCATACGCCAGTCCATCGATCTTCTTTGCGAGGAGGGATTGCTTCGCGCGCAGCAGGGACGTGGCACGTTCGTTCTGGAGCGGCCGGAGGGCAAGCGGTGGCTGGGTCTTTCGAACGACCTCAGATCCCTCGTCGCCTCAGTCCTCGACGGCATGTTTAAACTGATTTCAATCAACGAGTTCGCTCAACCGCCGCGTTTGATGCAGGGCGAGGGCGAGGCGGCGGGGTCTTATGTTTTTCTGAAGAGCGTTCAATCCGACGGAGACAAGCGGCTGTCCGTTGTCAGGCTGCACCTTGCCAGGCATGTCTTCGATCGGGACCCGCAGTATTTCAAGACCGCAGCAGCTTTGCCAAGGCTGGTGGAGATGGACGGTGTTTCCATACTGCGAGCCCATCAGACCACATTGATCGGCGTGGCGGAGCCGGAAACGGCAGAACTCCTGGGCGTTGGACTTGGAGAGCCAATCGCGGACTGCCGGTTGATTGTGGTCGACGCCGGTGGACGGGCGATCTATGTCGGCGAGATTCAGTATCATAAGGATTGCTTTGCCATGCGCGTCGACCTTCTGGTCGTTTAGAGGAATAATTCCGCGCGTGCCGCTTACGCATCGTCGGCCGTCCCGCCGATGGCGCGTCCGGCTTCCGACCGCTCGATCCGGGCGGAGCGACGTCTCAGCGGCAGGTTGTGATCGCCGGAAGACACGATCGTAGGAAGTTTTGCCACGGTTGCGCCAGCCGAACGGGGCGCGCTTCTGAAGGACGCGACGGAGCTCCCCGATCGCCGGCTCCGCGGGCGCCATTCCATTTTCCGTTCTGTCCCGCTGTTCGTGGAAAACCACGATGAGCCACAGATCCCGGCTTTCGATGAGGTCAACGCGGTCCATCCAGCACTGACGCCACGCCGATGTCCGGCGCGTCGCAGTATGCCGCGACAAGGGCGCGTGCAACTTTCCTGCGCTTGCCCCGCCCGCTGTAACCGGCCTCGGCGAACGCCTGCGCAGCGCCTCAAAAAATCATTCTCACCGGTTCTAATTATCGTAAGGGCAGTTGTATTGATTATAGTAACATCGCCACGTAGAGCTCCAGTCCGGTGATCCAAGGAGCGCAAGATGGAAACTATTTTAATCAAGAATGCCGGCTGGGTGGTCACGATGGACGAACAACGTCGGATTATCACCGACGGAGCCGTGGCGATCCAGAACGACAGAATCGTGGACGTCGACAAAACCGATCGACTGGAAAAGAAATTCAAGGCGAAGAAAGTCATCGATGCGGGAGGGAAGCTCGTTCTTCCCGGGCTGATCGATACCCATGTCCACAACACGCAGCAGTTGGGTCGCGGTTTGGCGGATGGCTGCGAGATCGACGTTCATCTCCTGCAGCGTCTCTACGGTTACGAGACCGCCATGCTGGAGGAAGATGCGTACTGGGCGGCGCTGTGCTGCCATCTCGAGCTCATTCGCGCGGGCACGACCTGTTTCATCGATCCGGGCAGCTATTTTCCTCGGGAAACCGCACGAGCGGTCGGCGAAAGCGGCGTTCGCGGCATCATCGCCCGAACCGCGTTCGATCTTCATTCCACGCCCATCGGGGAATTGCCCAAAGGCCGGTTCCGGGAGACCACCCAGGAGGCCGTGGATCGTGCTCAGGAGGTTGTCACCGAGCTTCACGGTCAGCACGACGGCCGTCTTCGCTGCTGGTTTGCGTTGCGCATCCTGTCGGGGTGCTCGGACGAGCTGATCAAGAAGATCAAGAAGAAGGCGGACGAGAACGGCGTCGGCCTCGTGATGCATGCGTGCGAGTCGTTCGGCGAGGTGGCGGCCTCTCGCGCAAGGTATGGAGAGTCCGACGTCGAGCGCATGGTGCGGCTGGGCGCTCTGGGCCCCAATATGTGCCTGATCCACATGGGGTGGGCGTCTCCGAAGGAGCTCGTGCTTTGCATGAAGCACGATCTCAAGGTGTCCTGCACTCCGTCCACCGGCTACCGCCTGGGCCTGGCGAGCATGGAATTCGGCCGCTTCCCCGAGATGCTGGAGCTTGGCGTCACGGTTGCTCTGGGCTCGGATGCCGCGATGTCCAGCAACTATCTCGATATCGTCAGGGAGATGTTTTTGGCGTCGGGTGGCGCCAAGGCCCAGCATCTCGACCCGAGCCTGATGCCCGCCGAGAGCGTTGTCGAGATGGGAACGCTGAACGGCGCGAAGGCCGCGCTCTGGAGCGACGAAATCGGCTCCATCGAAGTCGGCAAGAAGGCGGACATCGCCATCTTCGACACGTTGAAGCCGGAGTGGCAGCCGGTTCTGAATCCGCTTGCGAACCTTGTCTACTCGTCGAGGGGCGGAGCGGACACCGTCCTCTGCAATGGCAAAATCCTGATGGAGGACAGCGTCGTCCTGACGATCGACGAAAAGCGCGCATTGGCCGAAGCCAAGGTCAGAGGCGAGCGGATCGCGACCGAGTCGGGCTTGTGGGACAAGATTCGACCGAAGTGGCCCGTGTCCTAGACCGGCGATGACGGGTCGATTTCAACCATGAGGCTCGGCTGCTCCCGATCGCCCGTGCGGCGGCCGGGAGCTGAAATCTCCAGATCGAAGAGATGATCCAAAGCGTTCAAAGGGAAAAGGGAGGAGACCATGTTCAGGCGATATGGTGCAGTTGCGGCCGTTCTTTCAGCTCTCGCTCTTTCTTTCAACAGTGCGCAGGCAGAGCCGGGAGTGAGCGATACCGAGATCACGATCGGCATGTGGATGCCGCTCAGCGGACCGGCGGCCTTGCTGGGACAATCGGCAAGAGACGGTGTGCGTGTCTGGTCCGACGAGGTGAATGCCAAAGGTGGCATCAACGGGCGAAAGATCCGGATCGTTGCATACGACGATGCCGGATCGCCGCAGGAGGCCAATGCGGCGGTGCGGCGGCTGATCAATCAGGACGAGGTGTTCGCCCTGCTCGCAGGATCGATCAGCGGGTCTACCCTGGCGGTGCGGCGCCTCATAACGTCCTCCAAGGTGCCGTTTATCTCCTCGATCTCCTCGAACAACAACTTGATGAATCCATTCTCCCGCTACATCTTCAGGGTGTATGGCAACGAGGATGCCCAGGCGGCCGGCATCGTGGGGAGAATGATCGACGGCGATGGCATCAAGCGGCCGGCGATCATCTACACCAGCAATGACTACGGCGTCGGCGGATTTCACGTCTATACCGCGCTGCTGAAAGACAAGTTCAAGGTCGCCTCGGTGGCGGACGAGCGCTACAACCCGGGAGATCAGGATTTTTCGGCGCAACTTCTCAGGATCAAGAGCGCCAATCCCGACGGGCTGCTCGTGTTCGCCTTCGCGCAGGAGGCGGGCATCATCGTTCGTCAGGCCAAGGAGCTGGGGCTGAACGTGAAGTTCTACGGCGGCGGCGGGGCGGCGACCTCCCTCCTTCAGAGGGCTGCCGGCCCGTCCGCCATCGGTTTCAAGGCGGTTTCGGTCCTCCCGCAAACGGTCGAAACGTCGAACGACCCGAAGGTCGTCGCTTATCGCGACAAGCTCAAGCAGCTATACCCGAACGGCTTCCCTCCGGGACGTCCTTCCGAATACGACGTTGCGGCCTATACCGCCGGAAAGATCGCCGAATCCGTGCTCAAGGAGTTGGGAAAGGACGTCACGCGTGAAAAGTTCGTCGATGGCCTTGAGCGCATCAAGAACTTTGAGGGCGTGGGGACGTTCCCGGTCACCTTCACCCCCACCAGTCACGAAGGCACCAACAGCGTCGAGATCATCGAGGTTGGCGCCGATCTGGCATGGAAGGCCATCGGCCACGAAGGCGGCAAGTAAGCCTCGTCATCCGCTCGATGGAATCGTGCACGCCATAAGATAAAGGGTGGGTCCGTGGAGCTTTTGCCTCAAGTCCTGATAAGCGGGATCATGGTCGGCAGCTTGTACGCGCTGGTCGGCCTGGGCTTTGTTGTGATCTATCGCGCAACAAAAGTCGTCAACTTCGCGCAAGGCGAGATGATGATGCTGGGCGCGATCCTCGCGCTCTATTTCTCGACGGATCTCGCGCTGCCCTATGCAGTCTCGTTCTTGCTCGCAGTTTTGACCGCCGCTTCGTTGGGGGTTGTGGTTGAGCGTGTGGCTTACCGGCGGCTGCTACAGGCTCCCGTCGTCACGCTCATTCTGGCGACGGTCGCGGTGGGTCAAATGATCCGGGCTGGCGTCAGAATCTTGCGGGGGTCGGAAGTCAGCCGCTTCCCCTCTCTGTTCTCCGCGGACCCATTCGTCGTGGCGGGCGTATCGGTCACGCCGCTAAGCCTCAGCATCATCGCGATCTCCGTCCTTCTGGTCGTCGCCTTCATCCTGTTCTTTCGCAAGACCCTGATCGGGAAGGGCATGGAGGCGATGTCGGAGAACAGGGACGCCGCCACCCTGTCCGGCATCAGCATCAATCGCACCTTCTCGATGATATGGGCCATGAGCTCCGGCCTGGCGGCGGCCGCGGGCGTCCTCATGGCGCCCCTCATCATCATCACCCCGGACATGGGCAGCATCGGCATCAAGGGGTTCATCGGCGCCATTCTCGGAGGGTTCAACAACATTGGCGGAGCCATCGCCGGCTGTTTCCTGCTCGGCATTATCGAAAGCCTCGGTGGTGTCTACATATCCAGCTCCCTGAAGGACGTCATTTCGTTCGCTGCACTTGTCCTGGTTCTGTCGCTCCGGCCCCAGGGGCTGTTCGGTTCACCGGAAGCGAAGCGGGCATGATGATGATCAGGGCACCCTGGATTTTGTACGTCGCGGGCGTTCTTCTCGCCGGATCGTGTCTGCTTGCGCCGCTGGCGCTCGGAAGTTATCCGCTGTTCGTCCTGAGCTTGGCGCTCATCAACATCATCGCCGCGTTGAGCGTGAATATCGTGATGGGATACGCGGGGCAGATATCGCTCGGACAGGCGGGCTTTGCCGCCATCGGCGCCTACACGACCGCCTTGTGCGTGACGAACCTGGAGATGTCGTACTGGCTCGCGCTGCCGCTGGGCGGCGTCACGGCGGGGCTTTTTGGATACCTGTTGGGATTCCCGGCCCTGCGTCTCGGCTCCCTTTACGTGTCGATGGTGACGTTCGGGTTTGGCCTGATCGTCGTCCTGGTATTTCAAAACTGGTACGATCTCGCGAACGGCCCGAACGGCCTGTCGATGCCCGATCCCGAGATCGCCGGGCATCTGGTGACGCCGCAGGAGTTTCACGTCGTCATAACGATCGTCGCGATCGTTCTGTTTGTTGTCGCGCGGAATATCGTGGTGTCGCGACACGGCAGGGCGCTGGTCGCGCTCCGGGAGAGCGAGTTCGCGGCGCGTTGTATGGGGATCGATATCGCGCGCTACAAAACCACCGCCTTCGCGTTGGGTGCGTTGTACGCCGGCCTTGCCGGCGGCTTGTTCGCGGGGCTGACGCGCTTCGTCAATCCCGATGCGTTTGTTTTCCAGGTGTCCATTCTTTACGTGACGATGAGTATTCTCGGCGGGATCAACACCATCGTCGGTGCCATTGTCGGCGGGGCGCTGCTGACGCTCATTCCCGAACTCTTGAGGAGCACCGCCGAGTACAAGGATTTTCTGACCGGACTGCTTCTGCTGCTGCTTCTCATGTTCCTGCCGAAGGGAATCGTGGGGCTGATCCGCGACAGGTTCGGCGTGAGGCAGAACAATCCGGATGAGCGGCCGCCGGTCGGGGAGCTGGCGCCTTTCAGCCGCGATACCGAGAATGCGGCTGCAAAAGGTCCCCTGGTCGAGGTCGCCAATGTCGGCGTCCAGTTCGGTGGGCTGAAGGCCGTGCAGAACGTCAGCCTGGAGATCGAACCGGGCGAGATCGTAAGCGTGATCGGCCCCAACGGCGCGGGCAAGACCACGTTGTTCAATCTGATGTCCGGAATTTACTATCCGACGGCCGGCACGATACGCATCGCGCAGACCGACGTGACCCGGCTTCCCGCCAACAAGAGGACGCAACTGGGGATCGCCCGGACATTTCAGAACCTCGAGCTGTTCGGGGATCTGTCCGTCCTGGACAACGTGAAAGTGGGCGCGCACACGAGGGGCCGGGCGGGATTCACGCAGGCCGCGCTTCGGACCAGGCTTGCAAGGGATGAGGAGCAGGACTTTACGGAAATCGCATGGATGCTGCTCTCGTTCGTCGGATTGCAGGACCATGCGCATCATCGCGCGGACAGCTTGTCCTTCGGGCATCAGCGGTTTCTCGAGATTGCCCGTGCGTTGGCGTCGAAGCCGCGGTTGTTGCTGCTGGACGAGCCGGCCGCCGGCCTGAACTCGTCCGAGATCGCTTCAATGATGGCGCTTGTCCGCCGTATCCGCGAAGAGCTCGGCGTGACCGTTCTGCTGATCGCACATACGATGAGCCTCGTGATGTCGCTCTCGCACCGCATCGTCGTGCTTGATCACGGCGAGATGCTTGCTTCAGGAGTCCCTGCCGAAGTTCAGAACGATGCCCGCGTTATTCGCGCCTATCTGGGAGCCGATGATGCTTGAGCTGAACAAGGTCAATGCCTTTTACGGCCGGATACGCGCGCTTCGCGATGTGTCGCTGAGCGTGAAGAAAGGCTCGATCGTCAGCCTGTTGGGCGCCAACGGTGCGGGCAAGACGACGACCGTGCGGACAATCGTCGGATTGAACCGGTCGGCGGACAACGACATAACCTTCAAGGGCGAGCCGATCGGGAGAGTGCCGCCGTATCAGATCGTTCGTCATGGCATCGCGATGGTGCCGGAGCGCAGGGAGATTTTTTCGGATATGACCGTCCTCGATAATCTCGAGATAGGCGGTTACTCCCGGCGGGACCGGACCATGCTGCCGGGCGATCTCGAGAGAATCTACGGCCTCTTTCCGATTTTGGCGGAACGTCGGAAGCACAAGGCGGGCGGTCTGAGCGGTGGCCAGCAGCAGATGCTGGCGATAGGGCGCGCCCTGATGGCAAAGCCCGAGCTGTTGCTGTTGGACGAGCCGACGCTCGGCCTTGCCCCGATCATCGTGAAGCAGATATTCGAGATCCTTCGGCAGTTGAATCGCGAGGGGATGACGATCCTGCTCATTGAGCAGAATGCGCATCAGGCGCTCAAGCTGTCCGAGTTTTCTTACATCCTCGAAAATGGCCGTGTCGCGCTGGCGGGACCGAGCGATGAGCTGAGCTCGAATCCGGACGTGCAGGCGTCCTATTTGGGAGCCATCTAGATGAAAAACCGCACCCCTGGAATTCGGCCCCCCTCGGCCGGATGGCGTGGCGTTTAGGCGTTCTCCACCTGGCCCGACACCGACAGGTGTCGGGCCTCTTTTTATCTGGAAGGCGAAAAGCCGCGCTGTTCTGAAAGCGCAGGTTCAATCGCAAAACCATCTGCCAGACGGGATGCAAATGGAAAGTGCTGCGAGCAGACAAGGCTATCGATCCCCGTTGAGGTCTCACAGCCTCGGTTCGGCATGTCGGTGCTGCCCGCCCGACAACGCCAGCGGTCCCCGATGTTTCGTTGTTTTGAGCGAGCCGGTTCTTGGCCGTTCGGGCGCAACTTTCTATATCGCCACGCAGTCAGGGATCGCGCGAAAAGACTTCGATACGTTGGAGCGAGCGCAAAGCGAGTTTCGCGTGGCTCAGGGCATTCTTTCTTTGGCCGCAAGGAAGTTGGGCCACCGGTTCAAGACAGTGACGCTGCAAAGCCCGCCGCAGGAGATCGACAGAGAGTTTGAGGTCAGGCTTGCCGAGTTTTTGGGAGAGCCGAGAAAGGCCGGAACTGGGCCGCTCGTGTGCACGTCACTGGCGCGTCCCTGAACTTTCATACCGCAGCGGAGCTGCGCGTTATCGAGACGGATGCGATCTCGTCTCCCGCGAGCTGCCCACCTCTTGTATCGTCGCTTGAAAACGCTCGAGGCGGCCGGCGTGCCGTCGCGCACAGGACATGGCGTCCGCGCATAAAAAAAGCCGGCTTGACAGCCGGCCTGAAGGTCTTTGAGCCTGCGTCGGGCCCGGTCCCAACGATCCGGGGGGCTGGGGGCTGAGGAATCCGGACCGCCGAAACCGGGCCAACGCAGTGGTTTCCTTATCGCAGGCCACAACGGCGCGGGATTGTCCGAATTGAGGCACCATTATGATTCGCCTAACGAATGCGTGACTCTCGTGGGCAGCTCTTGTTGAGACCCCCGGTTGGGACCCCTCGATCCTGCCCCTTGTTCGCACAAATGGCTCTTGCGGCGGCGCGCGCGGCGGCCGATCATATCGCGGTCATGACAGGAGGTCTCGCCGCATGAGCATGCCACCGGGAGAGGCCGACCCCATAGTCGAGCGCGGGGCGGAGCGGCCGGGCGCGGCCTCTCCGCCAGCCCAGCCCGCCGCCAATCGCGTCACCTTCAATCGCCTCGAGCTCAACAGCATTTTGAACCTGTACGGTCGCCGCGTCGCCGAGGGCGAATGGCGCGACTACGCCATCGACTTCCTGAAGGATCGCGCGGTGTTCTCGATCTATCGCCGCGCCTCGGAAGTGCCGCTGTACCGCATCGAGAAGGAGCCTCGGCTGGCGCGCAAGCAGGGCGCCTACAGCGTCGTCGCCGCCGGCGGCCTGATCCTGCGCCGCGGCCACGACCTCGACCGCGTGCTGCTGGCGATCGGCCGCAAGTTCAAGGTGGTGTAGCGCTGCTCCAGAGCATGATCCCGAAAAGGGAAAACCGATTGTCGGAAAGATCATGATAGAACGAGGTGCGCTAGGCGTCTGGTCCCATTATGTAATGGAACTAGTTTAGTTGATCCCGATTAGAGGGATCGGCTATGGGACAGGTACTTCACGGCAGCGCCACGACCACGCATGCCGTCCGAGCTGCGATACAGTGATCGAAGGCTCCGCTCAAAGAGCTAGCGGCTCGGTACGGGCTAAACCAGAAACCGTCGCCAAGTGGCGCGAGCGAGTCTCCGTGCACGATGGGACCGAAGGCTAACTCGAAGTGTTGCTTATCGTCTGCTGCATTTCGTTCGCCATTTCAAGCCGACGAAGCATTTATCATTCCCGCACAACTGATGCTTTATCACGCCTCCGTCCCCACGGAAGGCTTGAATCAGCAAATCCAGATTGAGTACGGACTTTAAAGCGGAGTGGGCTGATTCTTATCAAAAGTATAGCAAGTATGGCTCTTCGTCATGTGCCGCACCTCCGACCTTCGTTCTTATGTCTATCGCCGGGACAGACGGAGAACTCCGATGCGGTCGTTTCCGACGAAATTTCGCGTAGAAGGTTTCGTCGTTGTAGCGCTCCGCCCTCAGCGCGGGCCCTTTGGTCGTCCGGCCCCCGCGCGGTAGCATACTCGGATGCCGCTCAAACTGAGACCTAACCGAAAATGGAACAAAGCCGGGCACCAGCAGGTGATTGCGGTTGGTGAACGGCTTGTCGCTCGAGCGTTGCCCGAAAACTGAAGCGTAGTGTTGCTGCGGCGTACAGGCGATCCTGCTTGGGGTATCGGCGTCCGGCGACTTGAGGCAGCGTAGCGTCAGAAAAAGGCGGCGAGAGCTTCAATTGGGATGCTGACGTCTTGAAACTCGGTCGTCCACCGCGGCTTCGCGCGGCGCCACGCTCGATCTGCTCGTAGTTCAGGGCGGAGTGAACGATAGCCCAAGCCGGTACCTTTGCCCCGCTACCCAAGCCTGATCGAGTCATGTTGAGAAAAAGCTGGCCGATGTGCACACCCGAGGTCGTGAACTATCATTTCCATAACTGAACAGTACAAGACGGCTAGCCGATTAACGGCTAGCCGATTAGGAGTGTCAAGACGACTCCAATCGGTGCGATATAAAGCAAGACGTGAATGACAGTTTGAGCGCGATTACCATCCACCGGCTTGGTTCTCTTTGATGCAAAGGACCGATGCCGTTCCAACAGAGGAAGTCGGATTTATCGAAGGATCTTCGATCCGAGAAGTGGTGCCCGTATGGTTCCTTGCGTAGATCGGCCCCGAAGTTATGGACAAGCCAGTAACCTTGACGGTATTATTTCATTTTACCTTAAAGGTCGCTTGTTACTTCCGCGCATGGACGCCATGGCGGGCTGACTATGGGAAACCTTGGAGCGTTGTTTTGAATCGTCTTCTGGTTATCTATAGCGGCAGCGACGAGGGAAATTCAGCTACGCTTTTTCGTGAACTTGGTCGCGTTGCAAGCGATTCAATGCAGGTCCGATACTCGCCGAACACGCTTCTCAAGGGTAATTCGCTGGGTAAGCTTTGGAACAATCTCGTCGAAAACGTCAGTCGTGCGCCTCAAATAGTTTGGGCGGACGGCATAGTCGTTCATAACTATGTGGCA
>JBDHSY010000049.1:0-11376 GCA_039808405.1 Xanthobacteraceae bacterium | reverse complement strand
TCGGTCGTCGGCCGGAAGTCGATCGCGGCCGCGAGATCGTCGATATCAGCAAAAGTCGCCAGCACGTCGCCGCGCGGCGGCGGCAGCAGCTCGGTGGTCGCCTTGCGTCCCAGTTCCTTCTCCAGGAGCGTGACGATCCGCAGGATGTTCTCGGGCTGGCTGTTGCCGATGTTATGGATGCGGAACGGCGCGGTGCCGGTCGCCGGGCCGACCGCTTCCGGCGCGACGCCCTGCGGCGGCCGGTCGATCAGGCGCGTCACCGCTTCCACCACGTCGTCGATATAGGTGAAATCGCGCGCCATGTCGCCGCGGTTGAACAGCCGGATCGGCCGCCCCTTGACGATCGCCTCGGCGAACAGGAACAGCGCCATGT
This sequence comes from Xanthobacteraceae bacterium, assembly GCA_039808405.1. Lineage (GTDB taxonomy): Bacteria > Pseudomonadota > Alphaproteobacteria > Rhizobiales > Xanthobacteraceae > PRO6. Next base: position 11,003 of record JBDHSY010000049.1, on the reverse strand, counting down.
CCGGCCGCCCCCACGGCCCGTACACGGTGAAGAAGCGCAAGCCGGTGACCGGAAGGCGGTAGAGGTGGCTATAGCTGTGCGCCATCAGTTCGTTGGCGCGCTTGGTCGCGGCGTAAAAGCTGATCGGATGATCGACGCTGTCCTGCGTCGAGAACGGCAGCTTGGTGTTGCCGCCATAGACCGACGAGGACGATGCGAACACCAGATGCTCGCAGCCCTGATGCCGGCAGCCTTCCAGCACATGGCTGAAGCCGACGAGATTGTCGCGGGTATAGGCCAGCGGATGATCGAGCGAGTAGCGCACGCCGGCCTGCGCGGCGAGATGGACGACCACCGGGCAGCGCGCGGTGGCGAACACCGCTTCGATCCGGTCGCGTTCGGCGATGTCGACGTGAGCGAACGTAAAGCCGTCATGCGCGCGCAACCGCGCCAGCCGGGCCTCCTTCAGCGCCGGATCGTAATAGGCATTGAGATTGTCGAGGCCGATCACGCGGCAGCCCTCGCGCAGCAGCCGCTCGGCGAGATGGAAGCCGATGAAGCCGGCGACGCCGGTGATCAGTATGCCGCGTTTCTGCATCTTGTCCCGGCCCCGCGCCGCCGCGCCGCTCGCATCGTCATCGGCCTGTCAATCGAGAGATTTGCCGGCGGGCCGGCGACGAAACACGACGAAGTGCGACAGCGAGAAATTGACCACGAAGCTGACGATGATCGACAACAGCTTGGCGGCCAGCACGCTGACATAGTGCGACAGCACCACCAGCGTGATCGTGGTGGCGGTGACGCCGGCCACGCCCGACAGCACGAACGCAACATAGTCGCGCAGCCGCAAGGTCCGGCCGCTCTCCGGCCCGAAGGTGATGTAGGTGTTCATCACATAGGAGAACGACACCGCGACCAGCCAGGCGAGGATGTTGGCCGGCACCAGCGGCACCTCGGCGACATCGTAGGCCGTGAGAAACACCGCGAGATCGACCGCCGCGTTGAGGACGCCGATCATCGCAAAACTTGCCGCCTTGAGCACCACGGCACGCTCGTGCCAGGCGCGCGCGAGGCGGGCGAAAAGCTGTCTCATGGCATTCGGTTCCGGGCTGCCGTCGCGGCAGCACGCCAGGGAATATGCTGGATCGAACGACGAATGCACCGATGCCCAATCCTGCCGACGGTCGGCTGGAATTAGCCTACTTTTGGCGCCAAAGCCACCCCGCGGGCCGCATGCGGCGGCCGCTCGCCGGCGCCAGCGGCCCTCTCAGGCCGGGCCGGCGCGAAATTCGGGCACGGCCTCCTTGAGCACGTCGGCGATGACGCCCTGCCGGTCGCCCGCGACGCCACGTTCCAGCTCGTCCAGCCATTGCCGCAGCGCTGCAAGCGGCGGCTCCTTCGGCTGCGCGGCGACGATGCCGTCGATGCCGATACTTTTGGTCGGCTCCTGTTCGGCGAACAGGATTTCGTGCAGCCGCTCGCCCGGCCGGACACCGGTAAACACGATGTCGATATCGTAGCCGACCTGCAGCCCCGACAGCTTGATCATGCGCTCGGCGAGATCGACGATCTTCACCGGCTGGCCCATGTTGAGCACGTAGACCGAGACATCGCTGCGTCCGCCGCTCATCGCGTGCGTCGCCGCGGTGACAACGAGGTCGCAGGCCTCGCGAATGGTCATGAAGTAGCGCACCATATCGGGGTGCGTGACGGTGACCGGGCCGCCGGCCTCGATCTGCGCCTTGAACTTCGGCACCACCGAGCCGTTCGAGGCAAGCACGTTGCCGAACCGCACCGAGATCAGCCGCATCGGCCGCTTGCCGTTGGTCTTGCCCGCCAGTTCGCGGTCGAGCGCCTGGCAGTACATCTCCGCGAAGCGCTTGGTGAGACCGAGCACTGACACCGGCTCGATGGCCTTGTCGGTCGAGATCATCACCATCGCTTCGGCGCCGGCCTCGACGGAGGCGTCGGCGACGTTGACGCTGCCGAAGATATTGGTCTTGACGCCCTCATCCCAGTCGCGCTCGAGGATCGGCACGTGCTTGAGCGCGGCAGCATGAAAAACGATGTCGGGCGCGAAGCCGACGATCAGCTGGCGGATGCGGTCGCGGTCGCGGATGTCGGCGATGCGTCCTTCCACGGCAACCGGATTGACCTTGCCGGCGAGCTTCTCGGTCACAGTGTGCAGCGCCGGCTCGGAATTCTCGATCACCAGAATCCGCGCGGCGCCGAACGTCGCCATGCGGTCGCAGATTTCCGAGCCGATCGAGCCGCCGCCACCGGTGACGACCACGGCCTTGCCCTTGATAAAGGCTTCCAGCCGGTCGTAATCGATCTTGACGCTGGGGCGCAGCAGCAGGTCATCGACGGCGACCGGCGCAAGCTGCGGCGTATCGCGGCTCTCGCCGAGCGACGGCAGCCGGCTCACCTCGAGGCCGAGCTTGCGCGACCGCATCAACACCGCCTCCGGCTGCGCTTCAGCTTCGAACGCCGACGGCATCATCACGACACGCCGGATCTTGCGCGAGCCCGACGCAAAATCGGCGACCACATCGCCGAGATCGTCGATGCCTCCCAGCACGGGAATGCCGCGCAGCACCTGATTGCGGTCGGAATAGGCCGGAGACAGAATGCCGATCGGCACCAGCCGCTTCACAGCGCCGCTTTCGACGCCGCGCAGAAATACCTCGGCATCCGCCGCCCGGCCGATCAGCAGCGTCGGGACGGCGCCGCCAACGCGTGCCCGGTTGCGGGTGCGGGTGTAGCGGAAGTAGCGGTAGGCCAGCCGGGCGCCGGACAGAAAGAAGATCTGCAGGAACCAATAGATGATGATGGTGGTCTTGCCGAAGAAGAACCCGCCATAGATGGTCGGCGCGACAAAGATATAGTCGAGCACCAACAGCGCCACCGTCAGCACGCTCGATGCCCGCACGATGTTCAGCAGGTCGGGCAGCGAGACGAACCGCCACTTGGTGGTGGTCAACTGGAACAGATAACAGACGACCACGCTGAAGGTGACGAAATACGGCAGGATCCTCAACAACAGCGGCAGCCGGTCCATCAGCACGCTGTCGTCGAAGCGCAGCCAGAAACTAGCCAGCACCGCAAGCGCCGTCACAGCCGCGTCGTGGACGGCGATGACCCAGTTGCGCCACGTGAATTTGAAGATGCTGGTCATGGATGCGCTAGAATCACCTGGAGTCCCGGCACGAAAACCGCTCAGCCCATGCCGCGAGGGACGCGGCTTCCGGCTTGCAGCATCATGCCGCCGGCGACGCCGACTCCGATGATGTACATCCAACCTTCGTGAAAATCAAAAAGATGAGAGTTGAACAGCGAACTCGTGAGATTCTGCAGCACGACCGCAAGCCCGATCCAGACCGCCAGTTCCTGCCCCCGTAACGACCCGCCAAACAGCATCAGGTGACGCAACCACATCAGATACAGCAGCACGACGCCAAGCGTTCCCCACTGCACCGCGACGTTGAGAGTCTGGTTGTGCGGATTGCCGACGACTTCGGCGCGGATGCCGGTCTGGCTCTCGGCGGCCTCGACGAACAGGGTCCGTATCGAGCCGGTTCCATGGCCGAAGAACGGCGCCTCGGCAAAGAAATGCAGGGATTTGCGCCAATACTCCAGTCGCAGCCCTCCGGAGGTGACAGCGTCGGAGGTCCGATATTTTGCGGCCTCGCTGACAATTCTCGCCAATTGGCTATGGAGATTGGGCGACGTCGCCCACAGAAGCGCCACCGCGGCCACCATCACCGCGGCGGTCGCAAGGATTGCGCGCGCCTTCAAGTGAAGCAAGACAAAAACCACCAGCAGCAGCGGCAACGTCACCAACGCGGTCCGCGCCACGACCACGAACATCATGTTGAGAAGGAAGCCGAGCGCGACGAGCGCGAACAGCAAGGCCGGCACCACCCGCTTGCGGCGGATCGTCATCAGCAGCAGCCAGGCAAGACCGGCGACGCACAGGACGAAATCGTGGCTCTGGGCGATGTAGTTCTTGACCGGAACCCCGGGGAACGCGCCCTCCACTTTCAGCATGAAGCGAGCGTCATAGACCGTCAGCCACGACAGCAGCATCAAGAGCGTGCACGAGGCCAAGAACGTGCCGAACACCCAGGGTCCGCGCGGCGACTGCCGGAAATGGTAGAGGATCAGCGGCAACATCAGGAGCTTGCCGACGGGGTTGACGGCATAGAGCCGTTCGCCCCATGGCGCGATCGACCAGAGCATGCCGACGACCGCGAGCACGAACAGCGCCACCGGCAGCCAGCAGGCGGGATCGCGACACAGCCGGAGAAAATCCCGCGGGTCGATGGCCGGCAACAGCACCAGAACCCAGATCGCAGCGCAGATCGATGGCAGCGATGTCGACCACGGCAGCGTCGCGACGGTGAGGATGGCGAAAACGTCGGCGGTCTTGAGCCAGGCCCGGCGGTCGCGCCAGCGCGGCAGAGCGGCGCGCGCCGGTTCTGTCTGCACGGCCGTCTCCTCCGTCATCGCGCCCTCCGCGCACGCTCGACCAGCGCCGTGGTGCTAAAACCTTGCAGCAGATCGACCAGCACCACCTGTCCGCCATAGGCCGTCACGACATCGTGGCCCACCACCTGCTCCGGCCGGTAGTCGCTGCCCTTGACCAGCACGCTGGGCCGGATCGCCTCGATCAGTTCGAGCGGGGTGTCCTCGTCGAAGATTACCACGAGGTCCACCGCCTCCAGCGCCGCCAGCACCTCGGCGCGGGCACGCTCGGTCTGCACCGGGCGATCCGCACCCTTCAGCCGCCGCACCGAGGCGTCGCTGTTGAGGCCGACCACCAGCCGGTCGCAGGCGGCACGCGCCTGCGTCACCACCCGGACGTGGCCGGGGTGCAGGATATCGAAGCAACCGTTGGTGAAACCGATGCGCAGGCCCTGACGCCGCCAGTCGGCGAGGTGGGCCTCGAGCATGGCGCGGTCGGCGGCGATCTTCTCTTCGGCGGCGAGCGACGCCGACGGCAGAATGCGCCGGCGCAGTTCGGCCGCCGACACTGTCGCGGTGCCCTGCTTGCTGACCGCGACGGCGGCGGCGGCGTTGGCGAGCCTCAGCGCGCTGTCCCAGTCGGCGCCGGCACTGAGCGCCACCGCCAGCACCCCGACCACGGTGTCGCCCGCTCCCGACACGTCGCGCACCCTGACCGGATGCGCCGGCACGTGAACGGCCTCGTCCTCATGCGGCACCAGCGTCATGCCGTGCTCGCTGCGGGTGATCAGCATCGCCTCGAACGCGCCCTCGCGCATCACCTCCTGCGCCGCCGCCACGATCTCAGGCGTGGTCGTCGCGCGGCGACGGCTGGCTGCCGCAAACTCGCGCTGATTGGGGGTGAGCACGCTGGCGCCGCGATACACTGCGAAATCGACGCTCTTGGGATCGACCACCACCCGCTTGCCGAGGCGGCGGGCCCCGTCGATCGTCGCGCGAATGACGCCCGCGGTCAGCACGCCCTTGGCATAGTCGGACAGCAACACGATATCGGCGCGCGGCAGCGCCGCCGCGACGATACCGATCAACTCGTTCTCCACCGCGGCATCGACCGGCGTCGCGATCTCCCAGTCGGCGCGCAGCATGTGCGTGGAAAAATGATCGGAGACGAAGCGCACCTTGCGCGTCGTCGGCCGGCTCGCATCGGTCACGAGATGCGCCTCGACCCCCGGCACCGCGGCAAGCTCCGTGCGCAGCGCCCGGCCCGCCTCGTCATCGCCGACGACGCCGGCAAAGATGCAGCGCGCGCCGAGCGCGGCGATGTTGCGCGCCACGTTGCCCGCGCCGCCGATATGGCGCTCGCTGCGCGCGGCCGCGATCACCGGCGCCGGCGCTTCCGGGGAAATGCGCGCGACCTCGCCATAGACGAACTCGTCGCGCATCAGGTCGCCGACGCAGAGCACCGTCTGACCGGACATCGCAACCGCGAGCGCATCAAAGTCGAACATCAAACGCCTTGCCAAAACATCCTGCCAAAAACCCTGCCCTTGCGGGACCTAGCGGTAGCGATCGGGCGCATCGAGATAGTTTTGCACATAGCTGCCGACCGCGTCTTCCAGCGCGGTGAAGCCGCCGTTGTAGCCGGCACGCGCGAGCCGCTCCATCTCCCCTTGAGTGAAATACTGGTAGCTGCCGCGAATATGCTCGGGCATATCGACATAGGAAATGTTCGGCGCGGTCCCGAGCGCGGCATAGGCGGCCAGGATGAGATCGCGAAAGCTGCGCGCACGGCCGGTGCCGACGTTGAAAATGCCGCTGACCGACGGCGTCGCCAGGAGCCACGTCATCACCCGCACCACGTCGTCGACATAAATGAAGTCGCGCCGCTGCTCGCCGTCGGCAATGCCGTCGCGGTGCGACCTGAACAGTTCGACCCCCCGCCCTGCCCTGATGTCGTCGAAACGCTTGGCGAGCACGCTCATCATCGCGCCCTTGTGGTACTCGTTGGGGCCGAACACGTTGAAGAACTTCAGCCCCGCCCACTGCGGAGGCATCGCCCCGCCCTCGCTCGCACGCGCGATCACCGCCATGTCGAAAAGGTGCTTGCTCCAGCCGTAGAGGTTCATGGGCCGTAGCCGGCGCAGCGCGACGAGCGAATTGTCGTCGGCGAACCCCTCCGCGCCGTCGCCATAGGTCGAGGCGGACGAGGCATAGATGAACGGCACGGCCTCGGCTGTGCACCAGTCGAGCAGGCCGAGCGACAGCCGGAAATTGGTGGCGATCACCAGGTCGCCGTCGGTCGCGGTGGTCTCCGAGATGGCGCCGAGGTGGATCACCGCGTCGAGCCGGCGTCCTTTAAGCCACTCGGACAGTTCGTGCGGCGGCACGATATCGGCAAGCTGGCGCTTGGCAAGGTTGCGCCACTTGCCGTCATGGCCAAGCGTATCGCACACGACCACGTCGCCGTGCCCGGCGTCGTTCAGCGCGGCAACGACGTTCGAGCCGATGAATCCGGCGCCGCCGGTAATCAGATACATCCACGATCCTTCCGAGCGGAAAGCAGAGAGACTCTAGAGCACTCGTAGCCGGGATCGCTACAAACGTCTTTACCGCAGCGCGGGCAACGGCTACCGACGGACGAAACCGCCGCAGGGCGCTTCACCCGGTACCGCAGCGCTCGCATCCGTCAAAGCATGAACCAAGATTCGCTCAATACTCCAGTGGCTTCGGTGGACCTGGCGGACACGCGACCGCTGCTGATCGTTCCCTACAACTGGATCGGCGACTTCGTGCGCGGTCATACCGTGGTCCGGGTTGCGAAGCAACGCTGGCCCCGGCGGCCCATCGACGTGCTGACCACGCCGCTGTGCGCGTCGCTGGCCGACTATATGCCGGGGGTGCGGGCCGCCATCGTTCACGACCTGCCGCGCTCGCGGCTTGCGCTCGGCCGGCAGGCGGCGCTGGCGGCCCGGTTGCGCGCCAACGACTACGGCACGGCGCTGATCATGCCGCGGACCTGGAAATCGGCCATCGCGCCGGCGCTGGCCGGTATCCCGGAACGGGTCGGTTTCGTCGGCGAAGTGCGTTTCGGCCTGATCAACCGCTGGCGCTGGGGCGAACGGGCGCTGCCCCGGCTGATCGACAAGACCGCGATGCTGGCGCTGCCCGCCGGGGCGCCCCGTCCCGCCGACTGGCCGGCGCCACAGCTTGCGGTTCCCGCCGCCGACGTGGCCGCGTGGCGGGCGGCGCAAAACCTCGGCGACGCCCCGGCCGTGGCGCTCGCCCCCGGCTCGGTCGGGGCGCACAAGCGCTGGCCTTATTACGGCGAAGCCGCGCGGGCGCTGGCGGCGGCCGGGTTCGAGGTCTGGGTGGTCGGCGGCCCCTCGGAGCAGGCGCTGGCCGCCGAGATCGTGGCCAAGGGCGGGACAACAGGCGGTGCAAAGGTGCGCGACCTGACCGGAACCGACCTGCGCACCGCGATCCTGGCGCTGGCGGCGGCGCGGCTGGCGATCTCCAACGATTCCGGGCTGATGCATGTCGCGGCCGCCATCGGCACCCCGACCGTCGGCATCTTCGGGCCGACCAGCCCGTGGCACTGGGCGCCGCTCAATCCGCTGGCGGCCGTGGTGCAGCCGCCGGCGCTGCGGGGCACCAAAATGCCCTATCATTCGATCGCCGCCCGCACCGACGAGTCCTATATCCGCGCCATTCCCCCGGCGGACGTGGTCGAGGTGGCGACGACCCTGCTCGCTCGCCCGGCCGCCTGACGCCTAACCCCTCGCTCCATCGGCGAGCAGCGCGTCCGCGGCCTCGATGGCCCGGGCAAAGCCGGGATACTGCCCGGCCCCGCCCAGAACCGTGATCGGCCCGGCCCCGACCGGCCCGGTCAGGCCGGGGTCGGAGGCGGTGAAGATGCCGATCAGCGGCACCCGGTAGGCCGCCGCCAGATGCAACAGCCCGGTGTCGACGCCGGCCACCAGCGCCGCGCCGGCAAGCATCGCCGCCGCCTCGTCGAGCGGCCGGCGCGGCAACACCCGGCTGGCCTTGATGGCGCCGGCCACGCGCTCGGCGCGGATGCGCTCCGCCTGCGTGCCCCATGGCAGCACCACCTCGAGCCCTCGCCGCGACAGCCACTGGCCGAGCCCGACCCAGTCGGATTCGCGCCATTCCTTGGCAACCCGCGAGGTGCCGTGCAGTAGCACCGCGTAAGGCACGCCGCCAGCCGCCGGCGCGGGCCGTGGCAGCCCGTAGTCGAGCGGCGCCGCCGGGTCCGTGTCGAGCGCCAGCGCCGCAAGCCTGCGGTTGCGCGCGACCGCATGAAGATCGCGCGGCACGGCGTGGCGGATATCGTAGAAGCGCGCGGCAATGGGCTCGCGGATGCTTTTGGCGTCGTAGCCATGCAGCTCGCCGTTCGGCATGCGCGCCAGCCACGCGGAGCGCATCAGCCCCTGCGCATCGACGATGCGGTCGAAGGCGCGCGCCTTCAATTGCCGCCGGGTCGCGGCGATCTCCTGCCATGTCGCCGGCGACAACAGCCGCGCGCGCCAGCGCCGGGTCGCCACCGTCAGCACCTCGTCCACGCCGGGGTGAAGCCGGGCCAGCGGTGCAAACGCCTCCTCCACCAGCCACGCTATCCGCGCCCGCGGCCAGCGCCGCCGCGTGTCGGTCACCGCCGGCATATTGTGCACGACATCGCCGAGCGAGGACGTCTTGACGAACAGGATCGTATCCATGGCGGCCAGGATATCCCGAGGTGGAGCGATGCGGTTGAGGATTTGGCAACCATAATTGCCATCGCCTGCCGAAAACGCCGGCGGAATCGCCGCCCGCGCCGCCGCGTTATATCTAACTCCACGGTCGGTCCCTAGAATCCGATTCAGTTCTACCGTGGATCGGGACCCGACTGAGATGGCAATCCTCGTAACCGGCGGTGCCGGTTATATCGGCAGCCACACCGTACTGGCGCTGCGCGAGGCCGGCGAAGCCGTGGTCGTGCTCGACAACCTCGCAACCGGCTTTGCCGCCTTCGTTCCCGAGGGCGTGCCGCTGGTTACCGGCGACGTCGCCGACGAGGCGCTGGTCGAGCGGACCATCGACAGCCACGGCATCGACGCCATCATCCATTTCGCCGGCTCCGTGGTGGTGCCCGACTCGCTCGCAGACCCGCTCGGCTACTACCGCAACAACACCATGGCCGCCCGCAACCTGATCGCGGTCGCGGTGCGGCGCGGCATCGGGCAGTTCATCTTTTCCTCGACTGCCGCGGTCTACGGCAACCCGGAGCACATGCCGGTGCGCGAGGACGCGCCGACCCGGCCGCTGTCGCCCTACGGCACCTCGAAACTGATGACCGAGATCATGCTGCACGACACCGCGCGCGCCCACGGGCTGCACTACGTCGTGCTGCGCTATTTCAACGTCGCCGGCGCCGACCCGAAAGCCCGCGTCGGGCTGGCCACCGCCGGCGCGACGCACCTTTTGAAGGTCGCGGTCGAGGCCGCGCTCGGCCGCCGCGAGGCGCTGGAAGTATACGGCACCGACTACCCGACCCCGGACGGCAGCTGCATCCGCGATTTCATCCATGTCTCGGACCTCGCCGAAGCCCACCGCGCCGCGCTGGTGTACTTGCGCGGCGGCGGCCATTCGGCGACGCTCAACTGCGGCTACGGCCGCGGCTATTCGGTGCTGGAGACCATCGCCGCGGTGCGCCGCGTCTCGGGCCGCGACTTTGCCGTGCGCCACGTCGGCCGCCGCGAGGGCGACATCATGACCATGATCGCCGACAACGCATTGATGCGCGCCACGCTCGACTTCACCCCGCGCTACGACGACCTCGACGCCATCGTCGCCCATGCGCTCGCCTGGGAGGACCGGCTGGCCCGCGAGCCGGACCTTTTGACCCGCCAAAGCGGCCCGGCCTGACCCTCCCGCCCGGTTCCCCGGCCCCTGGAGCGGGATGAGGAAAAGTGTGTAGCGGCTTTCCGCCCGCATCCCGCTCTAAAATATTAAAATCGATCACGTTCATGATTTTGGATCGGGTCGATCCAAAATCACCGTGATCTAGCGGCGCTTGAATGGCGCCGCATTCGCAGGCAATAAGCCGTCCAGCCGCCATGGCAGCCTCCATGGGCGGCGCTTTCCATGGCTGGCAGCGGGGCCGATGGCCGATACGCCGAAGACGATCAGCGACGACCCTCGCGCGGCAGCCACGCTGATCCGCCGGCTGCTGCGCGAACAGGGCGCGGCCTATTGGCGGCGCTACGTGGTCGCGGCCGTGCTGATGGCGACCGCCGCAGGCGTCACCGCCGCGCTGCCATGGCTGCTCGGCCAGGTCATCAACAAGGCCTATATCGACCGCAACGTCGGCGCCATCGTCTCGCTGTCGCTGCTGATCATGGCGCTGTTCGTGGTCAAGGGCGCCACCACCTACGGCCAGGCGGTGATCCTGAGCCAGATTTCCAACGCCATCGTCGCCCACAACCAGCGCAGCCTGTTCGCAAAGCTGATGCGCGAAAGCATCGGCTTCTTCTCCGACCGCCATTCGTCGGAATTTCTCA
>JBDHSY010000048.1:0-11545 GCA_039808405.1 Xanthobacteraceae bacterium | reverse complement strand
CTACCGCGACAACACCATGATGCTGCTCGGCGACGCAAAGAAAATGACCGAAAATATCGTCAAGGCAATGTGAGAAAACCGCTCACGCGTCATCGCGTGGCTGTAACAAAAAGCCGGTGCGGACAATCCGCACCGGCTTTCTTATGAAAGCTAACGCCAAATTCTACGGGGGATCAGAAGCCCACAAGCCCACCCGGAAAAGGCACTCCGAGCAAAAGATGAAAAATCAGATAGGAAATTCCGACGGAAACTACGGCCAGCAGGATGGCCTGCTGGCGCGCCATCTTCAACGAGTATGCGACCAAGCCCACGAGCAAGACTGTACTGATGGAAAAGCCCAGCCACGGCAACGCAATCGGGTAGCTTAACGCCAGAGCTGAAACGACGATGACTGTCCGACGAGCTTCCCCTTGAGGCATTGGCTCGGCGTCTTGCGGTCCTTTCAACAGAGCAACGATCGAGCAGACTGCCAAGATCAATGCGAAGATAAACGGCGTGACGGCTGGGCCCGGCTTTTGCAGAGAGCCAAAGGACATTTGGGTGGCGCCGGCCATGAATGCGCAGGCAACGATCAGCTGCACAAGGGCGACCAAGTTCGAAACCGATCGTTGTTGCCAAAGCTTCATTGAGACCAATCCATCATGCGAGTTTTTTCGACCGGTTATGAGCCCGGGTGAATATCGGCCAAAGCAGGACCGCGATCATCAGCGCCAGCATGATGGCGGTCAGCGGACGAGAGAATAGCTGGAGCCAGTTTCCTTCGATGATTAATCCGGTTTGCGTGAGGCTTGCCTCCAGCATCGGCCCGACGATCATGCCGAGAACGAGAGGGGCAGGCTCGTAGCCAGCCTTTTGCAGTAGATATCCGACGCATCCGGATAGGATCAGCACCCAGACGTCCATCAGGCTGTTGTTGATGGAAAATGCGCCGACAATGCAGAACAGAAGTACGAGCGGCGTCAGCAAGCGCGGAGTCAGGAGAGATAGTTTCGCGAACAGCCCAACCATTGGCAGGTTGAGGATCAGCAGCATCACGTTGCCGATATACATACTGGCGATCAGTCCCCAGAACAGGTGGGGGTGATCGACGATCAGGCGCGGCCCTGGCACGATCCCGTGGATCATGATTCCCCCCAATAACAGGCCGGTGATCGATGAAAATGGGATTCCGAGGGCAAGGAGCGGAATAAGTTGACCGGCAGTCGCTGAATTGTTGGCGGATTCCGGCCCCGCGACGCCTTCGATGGCGCCTTTTCCAAACTCCTCCGGATGCTTCGAGAGCTTTTTTTCGAGTCCGTATGAAATATAGGTCGATATGATGTTGCCGGGCCCGGGCAAAAGGCCGATGAGAAAGCCGAGAACTGTGCCGCGTCCGATAGGCGCAGCGCTACGTTTGAGATCTTCGCGGCTCGGCCAGAGCTGCGCGAGCTTCGGCGTGGACGTCACATGCTCGGGACGTCCCGAAGACATGATCCATTCCTCCGCCGACCGCAGCACCTCTGCGACGCCATAAAGTCCCATCACTACTGGCACGAAATCGATACCCTGGCGAAGCGGAGGGATGAAATCGGGAGCAAAACGAATCAGGCCGCCGGTCGGGTCCTGTCCGATGGTTGCAATCAATACGCCAACGGCGACCAGCGCGTATGATTTCCAGATCGCGCCGCCAGTCACTTGCGGCAACAGCAGCAAAGCGAGAGCCGCAAGGCATAGATACTCGGGGGGGCCGAACGTCAATGCCGCTTTGGCCAGCATTGGCGCAAGAAATGTAATACCGATGACGCCGAAGGTGCCGGCCACCCAAGACCCGATCGCGGCGATGGCGAGTGCCGGTCCCGCGCGTCCCTGCCGCGCCATCTGATAGCCGTCGAGCGTGGTGACGACACTTGCGGCTTCGCCGGGCACCTTGACCAGGATGCTGGTGATCGAGCCGCCATACATCGAGCCGTAGTAAATCCCGGCGAGCAGCACCAGCGCCGTCGACGGATCGATGCCGAACGTGATCGGCAGCAGAACCGCGATGGCCCCTGCGGGTCCAAGTCCCGGCAGCACGCCAACAATTGTTCCGATTACTGCCCCTGAAGCAGCGGCGAGGAGGTTGATCGGTAGCAGTGCCACCGAAAAACCGAACAGCAGATCGTTCCAGACGCTCACAAGTCTCGCCGCTCCCGAAAAGGATTCAGATATTTTGGCGAATTACTCTGATCCGCCGCGGATTACTTCTTCATGCCGAGCCGCTTGTAGATATTGCCGGCCACTTCGTACCAGCGATCGAGCTCCTTGCGGGCCACGGCTGCATCCTGGTACTCGACCTGAAATGCGACTGCTTCTTCCGCCTTGAGGTAGGCGGGGTCGGCGAGCACTTTCTTCAGGCGATCATGGATGACGTTGACCACCTTCTTAGGGGTAGCCTTTGGCACGGCAATGTAATGGGAGACGGTCCCTGTAACATCAAAACCTTGTTCCGTTGCAGTGGGAACGTCGGGAATACCTGCGACCCGCTGTTTGGCAAACACCGCGAGCGCCAGAATATCCGCTCCCTCCTTGGCATGCGCCTTAGCGTCCGGCGCATTCAGCAGGCCGGCTTGAACGTGGCCGCCCAGCACACCCGGAATGACGGCGGCATTTCCGCTGAAGGGAACCATGACGAGCTTGATGCCGGCGGTCTCGGCAAACATTTCTCCGACGAGTCGGTTGACGCTCGCATCGCCCGGGGTGCCGACCTTCACCGTACCCGGATTATTCCTGGCGTACTCCACGAACTCCTTCAGATTTGACCAGCGGGGGTCCTTCTTGACCAAGAGGACTGTCGGCATGTTCCCGACTTTCAGGACGAGTTGATAGTCATCCCGAGTGTAGGGCGCAGGGATGTAATGTAGCGCCGATGCCAGTTCGGCCGTGCCGCCATAGAGCCATGTGTAGCCGTCCGGCTCGGCGCTGACGACCTGGAATGTTCCCGTGGTCGCGGAGCCTCCGGGCGCGTTCGTGACAACAATCCCCTTGGGGAATTCCGTTTTTGAATGCTCGGCGATCATTCGCGCATTCAGGTCGCTTGGCCCGCCGGGGCCAAATGGAACGATGATCTTGACGACCTTGCTCGGATACTCGGACTGATTCGAACAGGCGGAGAGCGCGAAGGCCGCCGCGACGGCCAGAACGGCACCCAGCATGAAGCTCCGACGAAGGCGATCGTAACTGCGCATTGTGATGGTCTCCCCCTCAAGATTTTTTTGAAGTATACACTTCAGAAAAAATTTTGTAAGCAGGCAAGACAACATTTTTGCGGAGGGCCACCGGGCAGGCGCCCGGTCTCCCGCAGAGGGATGAGACATGGCTCAAGGTCAGGATGAGTTCAGCCGTATCGTGCGGCGCCATCAGGCCAAATTGACCCGAGGGCAGCGTCGCGTCGCCGACTACATGATTCGTCATTACGATGACTGCGCGTTCCAGACGTCGGGCCAGATCGGTGAACATGCCGGCGTCAGTGAAACGACGGTGATTCGCCTAGCAAGCACGCTGAGCTTCGCCGGCTTTGCCGACATGCAGAAGTTCATCCGGGGCGGGCTCGTGCAAAGCCGCATTGACCGTTTCGGCAAATCGCCTTCGTCTGTGAAGGACGAAGCGGGGCTGTTGGCTCAAGTTGCTCAGTTGGATTCCGAGAACATTCAGCAGACGCTTGCGCGGATCAGCGCGGCAGACCTCGCGCAGGCTGCGGATATGGTCCTCAAGGCACCGATGATCTGCACTGTGGGGATGCGGTCATCAGCTACGACGGCGTTCTATCTCACCGCTGCTCTCAATCAGCTATTCGGAAATGTCGTCTCGCTATCGATCAGTCTTGGCGATCATCTCGACCGATTGCGCAGTATGCCGCCGGGAACGGTTGTGATCGGCGTCTCGTTCCTGCGCTATGTGCGACATACCTTCGAAATCATGCGGTATGCGAAAAAGATTGGTTTGCGGACGATCCTGATCACCGACAGTCTGACGTCACCACCGTCGCAATTCGGCGACTTGGTGTTTCTCGTGTCGACATCGTCTGTGCACTACATCCCATCGCAAGCCGCGGCGCTGAGCGTCGTCAATGGGCTACTCGGCAGTATGGCGCTGCGCGATCGGAAGCGTGTCGTCGCTTCGCTGAAGCGTTTCGAGGATTCGCTGGATGATAGCGACGTATTCTGTGAGCGGCGCTAGAGCTAACTAACGTAGCATTAGCTGACATCGTCATGAAAGAGAGGAATCGAGGCATGAGTTACGAGTGCATTTTGGTCGAGACGACGGGTTCTATCGCGACGATCACGCTGAATCGACCAGATGTTTTGAATGCGATGAACTGGCAGCTCAGGATCGAGCTTGAGAAAGCGCTTGACGATCTGAATGAGGCCGAGGCCGTCAAAGTCGTTATTCTTCGCGGTGCTGGGCGTGCATTTTGTGCCGGCGCCTATGTGAAGGGGCAGGAGGCGGTGCAGCCTGTCGGCTTCTATTCGCGGCATACCTACCTTCACCAACTGTTTTACAAGTTCACGAAGTTCCGCAAGCCGATCATTGGATCGATCCATGGCTATTGCCTCGGCATGGGGTTGGAGTTTGCGCTGCTATGCGATCTTTTGATTGCAAGCGAGGACGCCAAGTTCGGCGAGCCCGAAATTAAGCTCGGTGAATCCTATGGTTTCGTCAGGCTGCCGCGTCTAGTCGGTGAGAAGCGGGCGATGTGGATCAGCCTTTCGGGGGAGATGTTCTCTGCCGCTGAAGCGAGGGATTGGGGCATCGTTAACAAGGTGGTACCGCGCGACCAGCTTGAGGCCGAAACTGATCGGCTTGCCCAGCATCTCAGCAAGCAAAGCGCCAGTGCGATGTGGTTCGTTAAGGAAGGAATGAAGGCCTCGCTTAACATGGATCCGCAAAATGCCTTCGTGCTGGAATCGATGGCCGAAGCGCTCTCGCAGACCAGTGCCGATTATCAGAAGGGTGTGACCGCCTTCTTCGCGAAGAAGGAACCTGACTTCGACACGCCGCTCCCGGGCACGAAATTCGAGAACGCTGGCGCAAAGTGACCAAGCACGTCATGCGATCCGACCGTCTGGAAAAATTGCTGCGGCCGCGCGCGATCGCGGTCGTGGGCGCCTCGGAGGCGTTGGGTAACGGGCGCAACGCCGTTCAGAACCTTCTTGAAGTGGGTTATCCGGGCCGCATCTATCCGGTCAACTCCCGATATGATTCGGTGCTGGGTTTGGCGTGTTATCCCTCGCTGGCCGCGCTGCCGGAGCGCCCCGATGCGGTTTACATCGGCATCGGGGCAGAGAAGGCGGTGGAGGAGGTACGTACGGCCGGTGCACTTGGAATATCAGCTGCCGTGGTGCACGCGGGCGGGTTTGCCGAGGTTGGGCAAGCGGGAGCCGAGCTTCAGCGCAAGCTCGCGGATGCGGCTGCCGAATCGGGGGTCGCCGTCTGCGGCCCGAATTGCCTTGGGCTTATCAATGTGCACGACAAGGTGATGCTTTATGGCGCATCGATGCCGCGCGAGCTCAAGCCGGGGCCGATTGGGGCGGTCTTTCAGAGTGGCTCGACGTTGCTGGCGCTGATGAACGCGGGCCGCGATCTGCGCTTCAGCTACCTGATTTCCAGTGGCAACGAGGCCGTTCTCGACAGTTCCGACTATTTCGACTTTCTTGTCGATGATCCAGGAACCCGCCTTATCATCGGTTTTATCGATGGCTTCAGAAAGCCGGATCGGTTTGCCGCCGTCGCCGAGCGGGCGGCGAAGGTGCATAAGCCCATCATCCTTTTGAAGCCGGGCAGATCGGAAGCCGGCCGTCAGGCGGCACTAGCGCATACCGGTGCGCTTGCCGGCTCCGACGAGGTCATGGAGGCAATGTTCAGGCGATATGGAGTGATCCGCGCGCTCGATCTCAACGAACTGGTCGAAACCTCGGTGTTGTTCTCGCGAGTCGCCCAAAGTCCCGATGTGGGCGGCGTTGCCGTCACGGGCGTGTCTGGCGGCGAGATCGCTGTCGTTCTCGATTCGGCAGCCGATCATGGCGTCGACCTTCCGGCGCTCGCCCCATCGGTGAAGGAGAGAATAGAAGGAACGCTGCCGAAGCATGTAAAGGTCGCCAATCCACTGGATATGACCGCAACCGGACTGTATCAGCCCGACTTGTATCGACAGGCCTTGCTGGATCTGAATGACGATCCCGGCTATGGACTTGTCGCTGTGTCGCAGGATTTCCCCGGTGGTATGGGCGAGGTGCAGTCGCAGCGCTATCAGGATGCAGCTTCTGCATTCGTTGAAGCCGCCGCAGGCATGAGCAAGCCACTCGTTGTCTTCAGTAATCTCTCGGGAGATATTGATCCGAAAGTAAGAGCGATCCTGGATGGAGGCGATGTCCCGCTGTTGCTGGGGACGCGGGAGAGTATGAAGGCCATCGCGGAGTTGCTGCGCTTCGGAACCCGGAAGCGCTTGCCGGCGGATGCAGGAGGCGGCGCAGAAACTGCTTCCTCATTCGACGAGGCGGCGCTCATCGCATTGCGGGCAAAGCTGCAGGCAGCCAATGGGCCGCTCTCCGAGCAGGATAGCAAGCACCTTTTGTCGCAGGTGGGCATTCGTGTTCCACGGGAGGTCCTAACGCAAACCGCAGATGATGCCGCCGATGCCGCCGACGAGATCGGCTACCCGGTCGTTCTGAAGATCGTCTCGGCGGATATTCCGCACAAGACTGAGGCTGGCGGGGTACGGCTCAATCTGTCGTCCAGACGGGACGTGGCCGATGCCTGGAGCGAGATTATGGCGAGTGTCCTGGCTTATGCGCCATCGGCGCGGATCGATGGGGTGTCGGTTCAGGAGCAGGTCGTCGGCGGGTTGGAGATGATCGTCGGCTGCAGCCGCGACGAGCAGTTCGGCTCCGTTATTCTGTTTGGTTTTGGCGGCATCTTCGTGGAGGTCATGAAGGACGTTCAGATGGCGCTCGCTCCGGTCGGGCGAGGCGAGGCGGAAGCGCTGATCCGATCGCTGCGCGGGTTTCCCCTGCTTAACGGTGCGCGGGGCCGGCCGCGGGCCGATGTGGCCGCGCTGGTGGACGCGGTGGTAATGCTGTCGCAGCTTGCCTCGGCTTTGGGACGGGACCTTCAGGCGCTCGATATCAATCCGCTCCTGGTCCTGCCGGAAGGACGCGGCGTGGTAGCCGCGGATGCACTCGTGGTGCCGGGCTAGTCAGGGTGGCGCAGCTGGCGTTAAAGGGACGTCTGTCCGGAGGGGTGGCAACGGTACGTTTCGGCAAGCGGGTCGTGGAGATTGCCTGCCCATCCTGGCTACCTCGCGGTGCTCGTTGAAATCATATTCTTCTGTCGGGCGGGTTGCGGGACGCCGCGCGTATCCAGCGGTCCCTCATGCGTGTGAGGCCGGTGTGCCACCCGGGGGTGTAATCGCCAACGGGCTTGCTTTGTGATATTATCATACTAATAATGGGATGATATCGAGACCGGGACCGGTTGCGCTCCAGAATGAATTGTGGGCTAGTAATACTAATATTAGTATGTTAGTATCAATCAAAGGCCGGCCCCTCGACGTTCAGCGCCAGGTTCGAGGTGGTCGCCGCTAAGGAAGGAGGGGAGGACCCCGTGCTCGAAGCTCAGGTGGAGCCTTACAAGCAGCTCAGGGACAATATGGCGCGCCGCGATCGCGGCCTGCGGGAAAAGGTGACGACGCTCGAAGCGGCGGCGTCCTTCGTCCAGGACGGCATGAAGGTCGGGCTCGGCGGCTCGACGATGTCGCGGACGCCGATGGCGCTGATCTGGGAGTTGATCCGTCAGCGCCGCAAGAATCTGTCCGTGTCGCGCTGCATCATCTCGACGGACGGCGACCTCCTGTTCGGCTCCGGAGCGGCGGATCACATCGTCACCAGCTGGTTCGCGCAAGGCATCCTCTGGGGCCTCTCGAAGGTGATGCGCCACGGGGTCGAGGCCGACGGCAAGCACTTCGAGGAATGGAGCCATCTCGCGATGGGCATGCGCTACCGTGCCGGCGGCATGGGCGTGCCGTTCCTGCCGACGCGGGTGATGCTCGGTTCCGATATCGCCGCGATCCGCCCCGAGGCCAAGCAGATCGACTGCCCCTTCACCGGGGAAAAGCTGCTGCTGGTTCCGGCGCTCAATCCCGACGTGGCGCTGATCCACGTGCAGCGCTGCGACGCCTACGGCAACGCCCAGATCGACGGCCTCCAGTTCATGGATATCGACCTGGCGCTGGCCGCCAACCGCGTCATTCTCACCACCGAGCGCATCGTGTCCAACGATCAGATTCGCCGTGCGCCGGATCAGACGAAGATCCCGTTCTTCTGCGTCGATGCCGTGGTCGAGGTGCCGTATGGCTCCGCGCCGCACGAGTGCTACGGGCACTACGAGCCGATGCTGGGGCACATGGAGGACTATGTGGCGCAGGTCAACGGCGATCCGGTGAACGGCATGCGCGCCTATCTCGACAAGTACGTCTACGGCCCGAAGTCGTGGGTGGATTTTCTGGCGTTGGTCGGTCTGGAGGAGGTTCTGGATGCGAGCCGCAGCGGCCGGAGCATCTATAATGACTGATGCTCCCAGCTATACTGCCAACGAAATTCTGGCGGTCCTGAGCGCGCGTCAGCTCAAGGACGGGCAGGTCGTGTTCGCCGGTATCGGCACGCCGCTGCTGGCGGCGACGCTGGCGCAGCGGCTGCATTGTCCCTCGCTGACCATCCTGTTCGAGGGCGGCGTGGTGGGGGCGTTCGTCGAGCCGGGCAAGCTGCCGCCCTCGACCAACGACCAGCGCTGCGCCAAGCGTTCGAACATGGTGCTGGGCAGCGCCGACGTGCTGCTCCTGATGCAGCGCGGCTATGTCGATGTCGGTTTCATGGGCGGCGCCCAGATCGATCAGTTCGGCAACCTCAATTCCTCCTTCATCGGCGATCCGCAGGCGCCGAAGGTGCGGCTGCCGGGAACCGGCGGCGGCAACGACATCGCCAGCCTCACCAACATCATCGTCGCCATCAAGCATCAGAAGCGGCGCTTCGTGGAGAAGGTGGATTTCATCACCAGCCCGGGCTACGTCCGCGGCGGCAAAAGCCGCAGCGAATCCGGGCTGCTGAGGGGTGGCGTGTTCCGCGTCATCACCGAACTCGGGGTGTTCGGCTTCGGGGAGGAGAGCGGCCGCATGAAGGTGCTGGCGCTCAACCCCGGCGTCACCCGCGAGGAAGTGCAGGACAACACCGGCTTCGCGCTGGAATTCGACGAGCGGCTCGAGACCACGGCGCCGCCGACCGCCCATGAACTTGAAACACTGAGGCTGATCGATCCCGACCGCCTCTTCACCGCATAAGCCTGTTACCGGAGAAAAGCCCTATGACCGCATTGACGAAGACGTTCGGCATCGCCGCGCGCAACTTCACCGCCTATCCCGAGATGCCGGACGCCCGTCAGCTTGTCGAATTCGGCGAGCGCGTTGAAGCGCTCGGCTACGATTCGCTGTGGGTCTGGGACCATATGCTGCTCGGCGTCGAGCCAAACTTCCCTATCATCGATTCGCTGACGGTGCTGACCGCGGTCGCCGCCCGCACCAAGCGCATCAAGCTCGGCACCGGCATCCTGGTGCTGCCGCTGCGCAACGCCGTGGCGCTCGCCAAGCAGCTCTCCAGCATGGACCAGCTGTCCCAGGGGCGCATGCTGATGGGCATGGCCTCGGGCTGGTACAAGCGCGAGTTCGATGCCATGGGCATCCCGTTCGACCAGCGCGGCAAGATCATGGACGAGAACCTCGAGATCCTGCGCCGCCTGTGGCTGGAACCGTCCGTCTCCGGCGACTACCGCAACCACAAAATCTCCAAGGCGGTGATGTATCCGAAGCCGGTGCAGCAGCCGATCCCGCTCCTGATCGGCGGCTATGTCGATCGCGTGCTGAAGCGGGCCGCGACCAACGGCGACGGCTGGCTGACCTATTTCTACCGCCCCGAGCACTTCAAGACCTCGTGGGACAAGATCCGCGGCTACGCCAAGGAGGCCGGCAAGGATCCGGACAAGCTCTTGAACGCGTCGCAGCTTCCGATCATGGTCGGCAAGTCGCGCGAGGCGGTGCAGGCCGACGTGATGGATTGGCTCAACAAGGAATGGGATTTCCCCGAGCACAGCGATTGCAGCCGCGACAGCGCCATCATGGGCTCGGTGGACGAGTGCGTCGCCCAGCTCCGCGAGCACCTCGCCGTCGGCGTGCAGAAGATCATCTTCGTTCCGTACAAGTACCAGCCGGAGCAGGTCGAGCTCATCGCGCGCGAGATCATTCCGCGCCTGAAGGCGTGAGCGTAAAAACGCGCCGTTCAAACGAAGTGAAGAGCGAAGAGGCTTAGGATGAGCGATCCGAACCGGCAAAAGATCCTCGACAAGGTGGACGCGTCGAAGGACCACGCCATCAAGTTCCTGCAGGACATGGTGGCGATTCCCAGCGTCACCGGTGACGAGGCGGCGATCCAGCGCCACATGTCGGACTACCTGCGCAAGATCGGCCTCGAGGTCGATATGTGGGAGACCGACTGGGAAGAGCTCAAGAAGCATCCCGGTTACCGTCCGGTCGACCGCGGCTACGAGGGGCGGCCGAACATCGTCGCCAAGCTGAAGGGCACCGGCGGCGGCCGCTCGCTGCTGCTCAACGGCCACACCGACGTCATCCCGGTCGGCAACGGCGAGGGCTGGAGCGACAATCCGTGGTCGGCGAAGATCGAGAACGGCCGTATCTACGGCCGCGGCTCCTGCGACATGAAGAGCGGCGTCGCCAGCCACGTGCTGGCGGTGCAGTACCTCAAGGAGCTCGGGCTGACGCCGAAGGGCGACGTGCTCATCAACATCGTGATCGACGAGGAGGTGTCGGGCCACGGCACGCTCGACACCGTGATCCGCGGCTACAAGGCCGACGCCGGCATCTCCGGCGAGACCAGCGATCTCGGCGTGCAGCCGGCCTGTATCGGCCGCATCTGGTTCCAGATCGACGTCGAGGGCAAGCCGGCCGGCATCCAGCAGCGCTATATGGGCATCAGCGCCATCGAGCTCGGCTACAAGATCGTCAAGGCGGTGCAGGAGCTCGAGGATCACCGCGTCGCCACCGTGAAGCATCCGTTGTATCCGAGCGCGATCGACTCGCTGCCCTGCATCATCGGCAGCTTCCAGGCCGGCAACTATCCGAGCGCCTTCCCGGCCAGCGCCGTGCTCAAGGGCAGCATCGGCACCGTGCCCGGCGAGGATCACGAAGGCGTCAAGCAGAGCCTGGTGAAGAAGATCGCCGAAGTCGCGGCGCAGGATCCGTGGATGAAGGACCATCCGCCGGTGGTGCGCTTCGTCGGCTACGATGCGGAAGCGTCCGAAATCCCGGTCAAGCACCCGATCGTGGATATCGTCAGCAAAACCTACACCGAGGTGACCGGCAAGCAGCCCGTCATCAGCGGTCGTCAGGGCGCGGCCGACACCCGCTTCCTCAACAAATACGCCGATACGCCGACCGTGATCTTCGGTCCCGGCTCGACCGCGATCATGC
>JBDHSY010000047.1:0-11589 GCA_039808405.1 Xanthobacteraceae bacterium | reverse complement strand
TTATGCCTCGGAGGTCGATCGGGCGAATCAGATTCGCACAGCGATCACCGATGGCGCCGCCGCCAAACCGTGGGTATTCCGCAGCAAGGATCTGCGCTCATGGTGGTCGAATGCGCATTACGACCGTCCTGGCGGCGTGGAGAGTCCGACACCGACGGCGTGGGTGCCGCAATCGAAGCCGATCCGCTTTACCGAACTCGGTTGTCCGGCCATCGATCGCGGCACCAACC
This sequence comes from Xanthobacteraceae bacterium, assembly GCA_039808405.1. GTDB lineage: Bacteria > Pseudomonadota > Alphaproteobacteria > Rhizobiales > Xanthobacteraceae > PRO6. Next base: position 11,359 of record JBDHSY010000047.1, on the reverse strand, counting down.
AGCCCAACGTGTTCGTCGATCCGAAGTCGGCGGAAAGCGAGGTGCCACACTTCTCGCGCGGCTGGCGCGACGATGCCATCCAGCGCGCCTATCTGGAAGCAACGTATCTGTGGTGGAGCGATCCGGCCAACAATCCAATCTCGTCCATCTCAGGCAGCCGCATGGTGCATGTGCCCGAATGCGCTGCCTGGACCTGGGATGCGCGACCCTATCCGTTCTTTCCCGAGCTGACCGATGTCTGGACCGACGGAGAGAACTGGCGGCTCGGCCACTGGCTGACCGGCCGTCTCGGTGCGGTCTCGCTCGCCGCCCTTGTGCGGCATCTGTGTCGGCGCGCCGGTATGCGAGATGAGCAGATCGATGTCTCAGGGCTCTGGGGCGCCGTCGAGGGCTATGTCATCGGCGCACTGGAAAGCCCGCGGGCGTCGATCGCGAACCTTGCCCGTCACTTCGGCTTCGATGCCGTCGAAAGTGAAGGCAGGATTCGCTTTGTCATGCGCGGCCGGGCGGCCGTCGCCAGCATTCCGACTGAGGCCATGGTGGCGGCCGATCAGAACGAGGTTCTGGAGCTGACCCGCAGCCAGGAGACCGAACTGCCCCAGGCGCTCAAATGGCAGGTGGCTCGGGCCGACGAGGATTACGATGCGGCGATCGTCGAAGCCCGCCGTATCACCGTTGAAGCGTCCCGCGTCTCCTCCGAGACCTTCCCGTTTGCGGTGCCGCTAGAGGAGGCCGAACGCCGTTGCCGCCGTGTGTTGATGGAAGCCTGGACAGGGCGTGAGAGCGCTGTCTTCCGGTTGCCGCCATCGCGGCTGGCAATTGATCCGGCCGACGTGATCAGGCTCGACCATGATGGCCGCGAGATCGATTTCCGTCTCGTGTCGGTCGCCGACGCTGAGGCACGCAGCGTCGAGGCGATTCGCCAGGATCGGCAGGATTACGATCTTCCGCCTGGCGCGGCACGACCATCGACACTCTCCAAAACTGTCGTCTTCGGCGCGCCGGAGGTGGTGTTCCTCGACCTGCCGCAACTGACGGAAGCGCACATCCCGCACCATCCGCTGATCGCCGCGCAGGCACAGCCATGGCCGGGGCAACTGGCGGTGTTCCGCAGCCCCGGCAATGACGGCTTCGAGCTGGTCACCAACTTCAGCACCCGTGCCCGCATCGGCACGTTGACGAATGATCTGTGGTCCGGACCGGTCTCGCGCTTCGACCACGGCAACGTCATGATTGTCGATCTCGTCACCGGCACGCTCGAAAGCGTCACCGATATTGCGCTCCTCGGCGGCGCCAATGCGCTTGCAGTGGAAAGCGCACCAGGTATCTGGGAGGTCTTGCAAGCAGGATCGGCCGAACTGATCGCGCCGGGCCGCTACCGGCTGACGCGGCTGTTGCGCGGTCAGCGCGGCACCGAAGGCGCGATGGCCGATCCGGTGCCGGCGGGTGCGCGCGTGGTGGTGCTCGACAGCATGCTCGCCGACCTGCCGGTCACCGAGGCCGATCTCGGCATGGCGATGAACTGGCGCATCGGCCCGGCCTCAAAACCTGTCAGCGACGAGACCTATGTGGCACAGACCTTCACGCCCGAGGGTGTTGGGCTCCGGCCCTTCGCGCCGGTCCATGTCGAACAACCATGGCGCAAGGCGCGCGTGCCTGGTGATCTCACCATTCGCTGGGTGCGTCGGGATCGATCGCTCGCCGCAGACAGTTAGAATGCCGTTGAAATCCCGATGAGCGAGGCCAGCGAATCCTGGCAGGTCGAGATTCTCGACGGCGCAACCGTCAAGCGGTCCTTGACCACTGCCACCACCAGCGTGGTCTACAGCGCAGCCGACCAGAGCGCCGACTGGGGCGCACCGCTCGGACTGGGTTTCTCCCTTGACGTCCGCATTGCCCAGATCGGGCAGACGTTTGGCGCTGGTGCTGCGCTCACTACTACCCTCTGGTTCTGATCATCGGAGACACCCATGTCCGACACAACAGTGCATCTGGCGCTGCCCTTCATTATGGCCGCGCAGGCTCAGAAGCACGTTACTCATAATGAGGCGCTGCGCGTCCTCGATGGCGTCGTGCAATTGTCGGTCAAGGATCGCGACCTGGCGGCGCCACCCGGCAGTCCTTATGACGGCGATCGCTATATCGTGGCATCGGGCGCCACCGATACTTGGGCCGGCTGGGACCTCAATGTCGCGCTCTGGACCGATGGCGCCTGGCTGCGTCTGCCGCCACGCGCCGGCTGGCTTGCATGGATCGAGGACGAAAGCCTGCTGCTGGCCTTCAACGGCTCCAGCTGGATTGATACGACGCCCGACGCACTTCAGAACCTTGCCCTGCTGGGCGTGGGCACCACAGCAGACGCGTCGAACCCGTTCTCGGCCAAACTCAACGCTGCGCTCTGGACGGCGAAGACCGTCGCCGAGGGCGGCACCGGCGATCTGTTCTACACCATGAACAAGGAGGTCACCTCTGGCGATCTCGGTTACGTCTTCCAGACCGGCTACATCACCAAGGCCCTGGTCGGCCTGTTCGGTTCGGACAAGTTCCGGCTGGCAGTTTCTGAGGACGGCAGCGTCTTCTTCGACGGACTGATCGTCGATAATGCCAACGGCATCGTCGACCAGCCGCGCCTTCCGCGCTTCAAGGGCTACACCAACTACGACAACTATGTCGCCGTCGACACTTGGACGAGGATCGCCATCAACAACACCGAGTACAACGATCAGAGCGCGTTCGACGCTGGCAACAATCGCTTTGTCGCGCCCGTCGCCGGCGCCTACCTCTTCGGGGCGTTGCTGCTCTACAAAGTCAATTCCAGCACGACGGCGCGCATGCGTGCTCGGTTGGTGTTGAATGGTACAGCTGAAATCCGAGGATCGTTCGGTGAGATATCGGGAGATCACGTCTCAGGAGCAACCGCACTCTGGCTGCAGACCATGGTGGTGCTCAGCGCAGGCGATACCGTCGAACTGCAGGGGACGTTCCGCGTTGCGGACGGGTATTTTGCCGCCACCCACACCAGCTTTTGGGGAGTGAAGCTTGGTTAATTACACTCGCCTCGCTGGGATCGATATCGGCGGGTGGATAAAATACTGACCGACTGGTAGGGTTAGATTCAGTGTCGACGGACTGATGCCGGCCAGGAAACATACAATTTCAGGTCCGTGATGCGGCAGCCGTCCGAAGCCCTCTTACGCGGCCTCTGTTGAGAAAGAAACGGCCAACCTCGTGACTTCGGCTTGTAAACTTCTGATTTACAGGCCCACTCATCGACCGCATACAGGCCGATCGGCGGAAGCGGATACCACATAGTGGCGGATGTCGCTCTCCTTGTCATTGCTAGCTAAAGCTCAACTGCAATCATGCTCGAGATTCGATTTCCAGCTCGCCCTCATAGAGCTTGATCGTTTGCCGACCATCTTATCGTGAAATGCCCCGATATCGGAGAATGCGTGCGCATACCGGGCACGTGTGAAACCGGTGTAATGCTTGGCGGGATAGGTACTGCTCATATTCGGCACGCGTTCGAGCAGCTTGGTGATCTGATTTACTGGTGTCGATGGGGTGGAAAAAAAGGGCGTGCCGGGAGTTTCCGTCGGCGCTCAACCGGCACGCCCATCCCACGTCATGACCAGCATAACGCCAGTCATGCGGCCGGCGAAAACTCGAGCCGGCCTGGTGGGCTCCGAGCGGGTTCGCCGCCATCCCCACCGCCGCACTTAATCCGCCCCACAGTGCGGCTTCTCCTGCGGTCCCCGCGCTTATCGGGTCCGGGTCCCCATCGATTGCCGTGCAGCTACTCAGCTGCCGTCGGCAAAGTAGATGTCATCTCGGCGATCGACTGGAATTCACTGAGAAACTCCGGCCGATACTGCATCAGGTGTCGTACGACGCGCGCATTCCCGAGGAGCTTGGCAAGGTATCTCTTAATGACGGTCAGTTGCAGATGATTCTGCCCGTAGGTCTCCTGGATTGAGGTGATGCCCTCCTGCAGCCTCGCGAGCTCGCGTTCCATCCGTGCCATGGCTTCGGGTGTCACTCCTTTCAGGCGCTTCGGGTTGGTTGCCTCGACCAGCTGCGCCTGCGGAGTACCCGCGAGAATCGCTGAGACGTAAGCCAACGAATAGTTGTTGGCGTTCACCAGAAGCTCCGATGCCTCGATTTGCCGTAGCGCCTTCATCTTCCGGAGGATCTCGAACACGGCCGAGGTGCAGGGTTTGTCCTTCAGGATCGCAACGGCCTCTTCGCAGATCCCGTCCAGCAGGCGAGCCTTACGTCGGATGCTGCTGGGATTGAGATCCAACGCGGCAGCGATCTTCTCCTCGGAAACGCCGCGCTCGATGGCCTTCAGGATCATTCGATGTTCTTGTATCGGGGCGAGACGGCTGACCCGCTTGTTATAGGTGAAGGCTTCGTCATCGGTCGAGACGAGGCACTCGACCTGTTCGATCCCCAGATCCTTCAGGATTTCGATTCGGATGTGCCCGTCGAGGAGCAGGAAGGTCCCACCTTGCAGGGGGGCACGTGCAATGACGGGTGGTTCGACCAGTCCGACCTCGCGAACAGATGTCTTTATCTGCCGATACTTTCTGCTGGACTTCACCGAGGAGCCGAGGGCACGCACGGGCAGGATCGACTGGATCGGCAGAGTCACGCAGTCGCCTTCGAAGGCGAGAGCAACAGTGTCCGACGAATCGCGCTTGCCTGATTTCATGCCCTGGCTCCTTCGCGCAGTGCATCGGTGAGATAGGTGGGGAGCGTGTCGAGCCCTTCGGCCCGGAGGAGGGTGAGAAAATTCTCGTCATCGCACAGGCTGCGGAAGGCTTCGACGACGAACATCAGCCGACTCTGTGTCAGCTCGGCCTTTTTGATCAGCAGCTTCTGGCGATCGGCCTCCTGCTTATAGGCGCGGACGAGGGCGTCGCTGGTGAGAGGACGCTTGGCGCCGTCCTTACGCCCATAGCGATTGTATTTGAGGTGGGGACCCTGAGTCTGGCGTTGCTGGATGAGACGGCGCACCGCTGTCAGTTTTTTCCCGCGTAGCTTTTTCTGGGTATAGGCATCCAGCAGTGCGCGCTGGGCACCTTCGGCGTCGGTCTTCGAGATTTCGATGGCAAGGTTGAGCGGCAGTAGGCCGGTCTCCACAGCCGAGACGAGCCGTTCCTCTCCGTGCTCGAGAAGACCGGCAATCATGCCGACATACTCGGTTGTCACGCCAATCTTGTTGCCGATCTGTCGGTCATCGTAGCCGCGTTTCCGAAGCGTGCCGATCTCGCGCATCAGGTCGATTGGCCGGTGCTGCCGTCGAGCGCAATTCTCAACGAGGCTCATGACCAGGCATTCGCTTTCGTCGACGTCGACCACAATGGCCGGGATCGCCGTTTGCTTCAACTCGATGAAGGCCTCGAGACGCCCCTGGCCGCAGACGAGATCGTATTCGAGTGGGTCGGTATCCGCGTGCCGAGTCACCGTGATCGGGCGCTTCAATCCAATCCGCGCGATGTTCTCGACCATCTCCTTAAAATTGCGCCGGTTGCGTACTCGCGGGTTGAGAATGCGGACCCGATCGGTCGGGATCAGCAGCACTTGCTTCGGATCGTGTTCCTGCAATTCGTCCGACATCAGGCTGCCTTCATAGCTTGGGTTCGGCCAGCGAGCGTGTAAAAGAAGTCGAGTGTGTCGAACCGATAGGCGTCCAACCAAAGCCCGTTCTGCTCGGCGAGACGCAGTCGATCGAGCGTCATATCGATGCTCGGCAGGAGGTAGTAGTCGCGCGGCGCTTCGTTCAGTTCATCCATCCGCACAGCGATGGTGATATCAGGCACGAGACCAGTGTCCAGGCAGATGCGCCAACGCAGCGACCCTGCCCCTGTTGTATGACAGCGGGCGAGAATGACGGAGGCGGTGAATTCGTCGTTGATGCGGATCATCTCGGTGGTCGGATCCTGCACGGCGGTGCCGCCGCCTCGCACGATGCCTGCCAAGATCTCGGCGACCACCTGGGGATGCGCCTGTCGTAGCGCTCGGTTGATCTCGATGTAGCGATAATCGCGCTCAGGCTCATAGCCGATCAAATAGTACGCTCGCAGGAGACTGCCGAAGCGGCTGCGATAGACGCTGGACGAGGGTAGATCATCCTGCTCGTCAATGATTAGGCCTGACAGCACGCCTTGCTGCTTCAGAATTTTCCGGAGGGCATCGAGCAACTCCTCATCGCTAAAATGGCGGCTGCGCGCATCCACGATCTCTCGCGCACGCAGAAACAGAGCCCGATCGACGATGGCAGGGTAGGCACCTTCGGCGCGGATCCACATCTCGCGCGGGTTCACCACCCGGCGCTGCTTGAGCTTGAAGGACACCTTGTTGAAGACGTTGTTGCCGATGTACTTTTCGTTCGTCAGAACCTGATGGACAGTCGCGCGTGTCCACGGCCGACCAAGATCGGTCCGACATCCTTCAGCATTGAGGGTCTCAGCGATTTCACGCTCCAATCGGCCTTCGTCGACGAACATCGTGTACATCCGCTGGACGACACGCTGCTCATCCGCGGGGCCGGGAACCAGGATGACGCGATCGGTTTGGATGCTCTTCTGCTCCCCGCGCGACAATTCACCTTTCGGGTTTCCATCCTCGTCGATGAGCACACGGCGTAGCCCGTAACCGGCCGCTCCGCCCTGCCGATACCCAAGCTCGACGAGACGGCATTGGCCCGCGAAGACCTTCACGGAGAGCTCGCGGCTGTACTCGCCAGCCATCACCCGCTTGACGGTCTTCAGAAGGTTCGAGCCGATGCTGCCGTCATTCTCGAACTGCTCGCCGCAGTAGTGGACACGGATCCCGGCGCGCGAGCAGACATGCTCGTGATAGGCCCCTTCATCTGCGTCCTGAAACCGGCCCCAGCGACTCACATCGTAGACGAGGATCGCCTTGAAGTTGGCCCGACCGGACTGAACCTCAGCCATCAGCGCCTGCAGCGCTTCGCGGCCATCAAGTCGTAGCCCCGATCTTCCGGAATCCTCGAAGACGCGTAGGATTGTCAGGCCGCGGGCCGTGGCGTAGCTGCGGATGACGTCGAGTTGGTTCTCGGTCGAATATTTCTGATGATCGGTCGACATCCGGACATAGGCCACAGCCGGAATTTGGTCGCCGGTATCGTCATCACGGCTGTGCCGATTGTGCGAGTTGCGCCCACTCAACAGTCCATCCTCACGCTATTTCGGGCGCAAATCGTCGTTCCCGCAACGCGTCCGGTTCAACTCTCCTTGCTCATTAAAAGCCAAGGAGGGCGGAATGTCGTTTCCGAAAAAGGGCAAGTTCTTTCCAGATCGAAACGGATATACTGATAGCCACGGAAGTCAGGATTCCGTAGGCTTCTCGGCCGAGATCGCTGCTGCGCTGCATCGCTCGCTGGGGTCCACTGGTGCCGCGGTGAAGACGGTGGCAGGTTGGACCGGCGCCAACGAGAAGACCGTGAAGAACTGGTTTTCTGGGCGTTACGGTCCCAGTGGCGAGCATCTCGCAGTGCTTGTTCGGCATTCCGACGAAGTGCTGAACGCTTTTCTGGTAATGGCGGGGCGGCAGGAGCTCATGGTAGCCATCAAGCTCGCTGCAGCTGAGCAGGCGATAATGGATTTGCTGATGGCCGTGCGTAGTCTGGCCGGAGATAGTGGGGATAGCTGGGACGTCAAGCAGAAGCTCAAGCCGGCCCGACGACATCGATGATCCTGCACTGCATCAGGTCGTTGAAGAGTTGAGGCGCCAAACCGCAAAATTGAGTGCAGTCGCGAACGTGACCCATGCGAGGTAGGGCACGAGTAGCAACGCTGCTCCAACATGGAGCGGGAGGAAGAGCACTATCGTCGCAACAATGGAAAGCCATACCAAAACAATGTCGACGAACGCCAAGTCGGGGCGGTGCAGGCCAAAGAAGAGCGGCGTCCAAGCCGCGTTGAGCACCAGCTGGAGGGCGTAAACGGCAAGCGGCAGAACGGCACCGGCAAATTCGAATTCCCGCCAAACCAGCCAGCCGGATACAGCGATCATCACATAGAGGATGGTCCATACCGGAGCAAACAGCCGGTTCGGTGGACGCCACGATGGCTTCTTCAAGCGCTCATACCATTCGCCTGGCCGGAAGAAGGCGCCTGTCATGGCCGCCAGGAAACAGGCAACGATAAATCCAGCAAACCCAAGGATCGAGGTCATCTTCGTTGCAAATCTCCAGCTCGGATTGGGGTAAGAGTCAGCGACGCATCCATAAACGGATTTCTAGCGTTTGTCCGGTGAGATGACGACAATGGCCGAGCACGATGCGCGGCCGTGGCGCCTATAACTATGTGAAAAGCTGGAGTCGAAATAGATCGAATCGCCTTCGCCAAGCAGCGCATCCTCGCCATCGACGTTCAGAGCAAGCTGCCCGCTTATCACGAAGATGACCTCCGCGCCGGGATGGCTGTGCGGGACAGGTGATTCCGACCGCGGCTCAAACTCCGCATAGAATGCTTCCATCCGACGGTCCGCGACTGGAAAGTCGAGACTCTCGAAGAAGTAAGAGGGCGAGTCGTCGCCCGGACGTTCCGGCAGGCGCACGCGATCCTTTTTTCGCACAATCGCCAAGGTGGGCCGCTCGGCCGACTTGGTGAAGAAATGCTCGAGCCCGACGCCAAAGACCATCGCAATCCGCAGCAATGTCGGCAACGTCGGGAACAGCTGGCCTCGTTCGATCTTCGAAAGCATCCCTGGCGATAGCCCGGTGTGCTCACCGAGTTGAACAAGGGCGAGGTCCTTCTTCTGGCGCAGCGCCCGGATTTTGGCGCCGATGCCGTAGGACTCCAGGCCAGCGGTCAGAGTTTCCGAGAGCACCAGTCCCTCCTTTCTTTTACTCATGCGCAAAATAGCATCCACCTGTTTTCTTGATAGGATAATAATTATTCTCATCACGAGAATGTGCGCGACGTGCAAATTAATTATCTTTATATGACAATCACGTCGTGGCGTAAACGGGCTGCGAGCGCAACGGCCGAAGAGGCCGACCCCAACACAGGAGCAACTTGAAATGAGTTCGAAACTTGTGAAACTCGCGGCTGCGGCCGCAATGACGATCGGCTTGGCGCTGGGAAGCTTCAACGCCTATGCCGCAGACAAGGATATCGTTAATACCGCGGTCGCAGCGGGTCAGTTCAATACGCTTGCCACTGCTCTCACTGCCGCCGGGCTCGTCGACACGCTGAAGGGTCCCGGACCATTCACGGTGTTAGCGCCAACCGACGCGGCCTTCGCCAAGCTGCCCGCTGGCACGGTCGACAGCCTTCTCAAGCCGGAAAACAAGGCGAAGCTGACCGCGATCCTCACCTACCACGTCGTGCCGGGCAAGGTGATGGCTGCCGATGTCGTGAAGCTGAAAGAGGCCAAGACCGTCAACGGGGCAATGGTGAAGATCAAGGCCAACGGTAACAACGTCATGGTCAACGATGCCAAGGTCACCGCAACCGATATTGCAGCCTCAAACGGCGTCATCCACGTTATCGACACCGTTATTCTCCCGCCAAACAAATAACCGACGACAAGCCGGGCAGCCGTTTTCCTCAGGCTGCCCGGCGTATTGAGTCAACGGATATCGGAAACGGGCCAATTAAACCTCATCAAATGGAGCGTTCGATGAAACCTCTCAATATCCTAACCCTCATCCTCGTCATCGTTGGTGGATTGAACTGGGGCCTTGTTGGCCTTTTCAACTTCGACCTCGTTGCGGCCATTCTCGGGACCGGCTCCTTGCTTTCGCGGATTGTCTACATTCTTGTCGGCGTTTCGGCGGTGTGGCAACTGATCCCGCTTGCCGGCGCATTCGGCAGCGCCGAGTCGATGGCGCACCGCGGCAGCGTATCGCGGTAGTGGCGTAGCCCCGCCGCGGGTTCGTCGTGGCGGGGCTCCATCTGCGGAGCAGCATTATATGCCAAGGGGCAAGCAGACGATCTTGGTCAGCGACAGGATGCAGCGGGGTTACCGCTACGTATTGAGCGAGCCGGCGGGTCGCAATTTTCACACCGACTTCGAACCCGAGCTGACGCCCAAGGAGATGCTTTGGCTCGGAGTTTTTGGCGGCAAATATATGACCGATTGTCGTGATGAATTCCCTTCCGACTGGTTCACCGAAGCGAAACTGTCGTCCAAATCGTACGATGAATCACTGAATTTTTTCGGCGTCAGAGCGAGCCAGCGGCTTTCTGTCTGGCGTGAGAGAGGATGGATTCATCCCGACGACCCTCGCGGGTGGTTTCAATGGTACTGCCGCTACTACATGGGTCGCAGGTTGCCGGAAGAGGATTTGCGGCAGATTGGCCGTTGGCGCGCCATGAGCCGCCACGTCGGGCAAATTCGGCGGAATTGCGAACCGGGCGATCTCGGCTGCCGAAGACGGCAACGCCAGGCTCTTCTGCATTGGGCATATGACAGTAGAGCGCTGTGACTTTGTATGCAGCCTCGATTGCGATCAAAGGCAGGAATGAGAAAGAAAGGCATGTGGTGGATCATTCTTGCCGGCATCGTGGTGATCGCGGGCACCTTTTGGGGTAGCATTGTGAGCAATGTCGAACACCCGAAATACAAGATCGTCGCAAGCTATCGCAGCATCGAGATTCGGGACTATGGGGCGATGATCGTCGCGGAGGTTGAGGTCGCTGGTGAGCGGGACACTGCGATCAGCGCGGGCTTCCGAATCCTCGCGAACTACATCTTTGGCAATAATCTGTCTTCGCGGAAGGTGGCGATGACAGCGCCGGTGACTCAACAGCTAAACGAAAAGATCGCGATGACGGCGCCGGTGACGCAGGTGGGCAAAGGAAATTCCTGGCAGGTGCGTTTCGTCATGCCCGCCAGCTACACATTGGCGACCCTTCCCAAACCGAACGATCCTACCGTCAAAATACGAGAGATCGAAGCTAAACGCTTTGCGGTGATACGCTTTTCTGGCTTGGCGGGCGGGGATAGTCTGCAGCGCAAGACAGATCAACTAACGAAGTTCATGATGGAGAAGAAGATGGTGCCCGCTTCGTCTCCCATCTACGCGTTCTACAACCCACCGTGGACACTTCCGTTCATGCGCCGCAACGAGATCATGATCGAAGTAGGTCGTTAGGTCGCGCGCCGTCGTCTCTCGAGCTACGGGTTGCAGAAGGTTCCCCGAGCCGCACTCAAGTGGAGACGCCAATATGACGCCCAACATCGAGCCTGTCGAGACCGCACTCGGCGGCAGGACCATCGCGGAAGCGTTGCAGGATACCACCCAGTCGAACGGTGCGCAGCTTCTGGCAATGGGAGGATTGGTCATTCCCGCATCCGCGGCTTTGTTCTTGGTGGTGCG
>JBDHSY010000046.1:0-11700 GCA_039808405.1 Xanthobacteraceae bacterium | reverse complement strand
GCCCGTCCGCCGCGCCATCCCGCCCGCCGGCCGTGACGGCCCCGGTTCTTGTGTTGGCACGGTCATCTGCTAGAGAGGACCGAAGCGCCACGGTCCGAGGGGCGCCCTGACGACACCTCGGGGCACGGGCGGCGAGGCGGCAGTTTCGGGCAGCCCGGTTAAGGAGACCTAAACGGTCGGACTCAAGGCTTCACGAGTTTAAGAGATGTCGGCTCGCAAAAAACCCCTGGTCGTCGTCACGCGCAAGCTGCCCGACAGCATCGAGACGCGCATGCGCGAACTGTTCGATACCCGTCTCAACATCGACGATCGTGCGATGACGGCCGAACAGCTCGCCGAGGCGGTGCGCGTCGCCGATATCCTGGTGCCGACCGTCACCGATCCGATCACCGCGGCCATCGTCGAACAGGCCGGGCCGCAACTGAAGCTGATCGCCAATTTCGGCAACGGCGTCGACAACATCGACGTGCCCGCCGCACACAAGCGCGGCATCACCGTCACCAACACGCCGAAGGTTTTGACCGAGGACACCGCCGACATGACCATGGCGATGATCCTTGCGGTGCCGCGCCGGCTGGTCGAAGGCGCGACGCTACTGCCCGACGGCAAGGAGTGGTCGGGCTGGTCGCCGACCTGGATGCTCGGCCACCGCATCGGCGGCAAGCGGCTCGGCATCATCGGCATGGGCCGCATCGGCCAGGCGGTGGCGCGCCGCGCCCGCGCCTTCGGCCTGCAGATCCACTATCACAACCGCCGCCCGGTGGCGCCGCGCATCGAGGAAGAACTTGGCGCGACCTATTGGGACAGCCTCGACCAGATGCTGATGCGGATGGACATCATCTCCATCAACTGTCCGCATACGCCGGCGACGTTTCATCTGCTGTCGGCGCGGCGCCTCAAGCTGATCCGCAAGGACGCCTATATCGTCAACACCTCGCGCGGCGAGGTGATCGACGAGGCGACACTGGCCAAGCTGATCGAGGCCGGCGATATCGCCGGCGCCGCGCTCGACGTGTTCGAGCGCGAGCCGGTGGTCAATCCGCGCCTGGTGCGGCTCGCCAAGGCCGGCCGCGTGATGCTGCTGCCGCACATGGGCTCGGCGACGATCGAAGGCCGCGTCGAGATGGGCGAGAAAGTCATCATCAACATCCGCACCTTCCTCGACGGCCACAAGCCGCCCGACCGCATCCTGCCCAGCATGGTGTGAGACGGCGCGTCGCCGTCGTCGATGGCGTGTCGCGACACTGCTCGACGAGCCGCTGTCCAACCGCGACGCAAAACTGCGCAACTCGGCGCGCGACGAACTGAAGAGCTTTCAGCGCGGCCTCGGCACCACGACGATCTACGTCACCCACGACCAGGCCGAGGCGACGGGGCTCGGCGACCGCATCGCCGTGCTCAACCATGGCCGCGTCGCCCAGATCGGCACCCCGCAGGACATCTACCTGCGCCCGAGCGACACCTTCGTCGCCACCTTCATCGGCTCGCCGCCGATGAATCTGATCGAGGATGGCGACACCTTTTTCGGCTTCCGACCCGAGGCGCTGGTGCCGGCGGCGCAGATGGCGGAGGGAGCGGTGCGGGTGCCGCTGCGGATCAAGCGCGTCGAATATCTCGGCGCCGAGCAACTGATCTACGGCACGGTCGAGGGGCGCGCAGGCGACGCGGCGGCGATCGCCCGCATCCCGGCCAATCTCGACATCGGCGTCGGCGCCGGCGAGGTGTGCGACTTCGCCTTGAACCGCCATGACGTCCAGCGCTTCGACCGCAGCAGCGGCTGGCGGCTTGCGGAGGCGACACCGTGACGGCGGCGGCGGAGCCGGCCGGCCGCGCGCAGCGAACGGGAAGAACGACCCCCCACCCACCCCTCCCCTCAGCGAAAGGGCGTTCACGCCCGTCTTCGACGGGCTATGCGGGGGAGGGATATAGGAGGGGGCGTGGATGGCCGGAACACGTCCGGCCATGACGGCTGGAGTAAAGCGGAAAACGCTACATGTGCCCGCCAAGATCGGCGATGCGGGCGCCGTCGCCGTTGAGCGGATTGGCCGGATCGCGGCCATAGGTCAACGTCTGGAAGCGCATGGCGCGGGCGTCCACCATCAGGAAGCGGCCGACCAGCCCCTCGCCGAAGCCGACGATCTCGCGCACCACCTCCAGCGCCTGCATGGCCCCGAGCACGCCGGCCAGCGCGCCGACGATGCCGGCGGCCTCGCAGGTCGGCACCGTGCCGGCCGGCGGCGGCTCGGGAAACAGGCAGCGGTAGCTCGGATTCCATTCGCCGGCGGCGTTGCGCTCGTGCGGGCGCAGCGTGGTCAGCGAGCCGTCGAAACTGCCGAGCGCGGCGGCGATCAGCGGCTTCTTCGCGAGGAAGCAGGCGTCGGAGACGAGATAGCGCGTGGCAAAACTGTCGGAGCCGTCGGCGACGATGTCGTAGCCCTCGATCACCCCAAGCGCGTTGGCGGCGGTGAGCCGGAACGGGTGGGTGCGCATCGCCACATGCGGGTTGAGCGCGGCCACGGTGTCGGCGGCGCTGTCCACCTTGAGGCGGCCGATATCGGCGGTCGCGTGGATGATCTGGCGCTGCAAGTTCGACAGCGTCACGGTGTCGTCGTCGACCACGCCGAGCGTACCGACGCCGGCGGCGGCGAGATACATCAACACCGGCGCGCCGAGCCCGCCGGCGCCGATCACCAGCACGCGCGCGTCCTTCAGCCTGGCCTGGCCCGGCCCGCCGACCTCGTGCAGCACGATGTGGCGGGCGTAGCGTTCGAGTTCGTCGGGGCTGAGCATGGGGCCTCTCGCGCGCCGCGCCGATGAACCGGGCGGCGCGGGCGTAGACAACTGTCGTGGACCCTGAGATATGGTAATCGGGCGCCGAGAGCCAGTCCGTCCCGACGAAGGTGTCATGATCCTCGCCCTCCGTACCGTTGCCGCGCTCGCCTTTGCCGTTCTGCCGCCGGCGGTGGCCGTTTTGTTGCCTGCGGCGGCCGTTTTATTGCCTGCGGCCGCCTTGCTGCTGCCGGCGGCGGCGCTGGCGCAGCCCGCGGCGCTGGGCGCCACCGACGTGGTCAAGGCGATGACCGCGGCCGAGCGCATCGCGCTGCAATCCGACCTCGCCTGGGCCGGGCACTACAACGGCGCGATCGACGGCGAGGTCGGCGAGCGGACCGTCGCCGCGATCAAGGCGTTCCAGAAAAGCGTGCGCGGCAAGGAGACCGGCGTGCTCAACCCGCAGGAGCGCGAGGTGCTGCGCGGCGCGGCGCGCAAGTTGCAGCAGGACGTCGGCTGGACGCTCGTGACCGATCCCGCGACCGGCATCCGCCTCGGCCTGCCGCTCAAGCGCACCCCGCGCAAGGTCGCCGACGCCGGGCTGACCACCTGGAATTCGCCGCAAAACACCATCCAGATCCGGCTCGTCAACCGCCGCGAGCCGGGCGCCACCGCGGCGACGCTGGCCGAGCGCGAGAAGCGCGCGACCCCCGAGCGCAAGGTGACGTATGCGACCGTCAAGCCGGATTTCTTCGTGCTGTCCGGCACGCAGGGGCTGAAGAAGTTCTACGTGCGCGGCGTGCTCAGGGGCGAGCAGTTCCGCGCGCTGACCGTGCTTTACGATCAGGCCACCGAGGGCACCATGGAGCCGGTGGTGATCGCGATGTCGAGCGCCTTCGTGCCGTTTCCGGCCGGCGGCGCGGCGCGGCCGGCAGTCGAGTATGCGACCGGCATCGTGGTCGATGGCGACGGCGCCGTTCTCACCACCGCCGAGGCGGTCGCGGGCTGTACCTCGATCGTGGTGGCGAAGTTCGGCAACGCCGACAAGGTGGCCGAGGACAAGGCCGCAAATCTGGCGCTGTTGCGCCTCTACGGCGTGCGCGGCCTGACGGCGCTGCCGCTCGGGGGCGACGTCAGGCCCGGCGCGGTGGACCTCGTCGGCATCGCCGATCCGCAATTGCAGAACGGCGCCGCGGCGGTCAGCCTTGTCAAGGCGCAGGCGAACCGTGACGGCGGCGGCTTTATCCTGTCGCCGGCCCCGGCGGCCGGCTTCGCGGGCGCCGCAGCGCTGAGCGGCAATGCCTTTGCCGGCGTCGCCAGCGGCGCGGCGCTGATCGGCGCCGACACGGTGCGGGCCTTCCTCAAGGCCCACGGCATTGCGGCGGCTGCCGGCACGGCCGACCCGCGCGCGGCGATCGCCCGCGTCATCTGCGTGCGGAAGTAGCCGCCCTCACGTTCGGCTCACTTCTGGCTCACCTCTGGCATTTGGCGCACCAGAACGTCGAGCGGCCGTGCTGCGCGAAGCGGCGGATGGTGCCGCCGCAGCCCGGCATGGTGCAGGGCGCGCCCTCGTGGTCGTAGACCCGGAACGAGTGCTGGAAATAGCCGAGGTTGCCGTCCGGCTGGCGGTGGTCGCGCAGCGTCGAGCCGCCCACCGCGATGGCCTCGTTCAGGACCTCGCGAATCGCCTCCACCAGCAGCACCGCGTGCGCGGTCGGCGCGCCTGCCCGCGTCGCCAGCGTCGAGGCGCGCCGCTTCGGCGACAGGTGGGCGCGATAGAGCGCCTCGGCGACGTAGATGTTGCCGAGCCCGGCGACGATGCGCTGGTCGAGCAGCGCCGCCTTCAGGCTCACGCTCTTGCCGGCGCAGGCGGCGGCCAGCGTCGCGGCATCGAAGGCGTTGCCGAGCGGCTCGGGGCCGAGACCTTTCAGCAGCGGCTCGTCGTCGAGCGCGGCGCGCGCGACCACCTTCATGAAGCCGAAGCGGCGCGGATCGTTGTAGGTGACGGTCGCGCCATTCGCCATTGTCAGCACGACATGGTCGTGAACCAGTTCGTCGTTGCGCGGGTGGTGGAACTCGCCGATCGGCCTGGCGCCGACGCGGAACGAGCCGGACATGCCGAGATGCATCATCAGGACGTCGCCGGAGGCGAGGTCCGCCATCAGGTATTTGGCGCGCCGGCCGAGCCCGAGGATGCGCTGGCCGGTCAGCCGTGCGGCGAAATCGGGCTGGAACGGAAAGCGCAGGTCGGCGCGGCGCAGGTCCACGGCCGCGATGCGCGCGCCTTCCATGGCCGGTTGCAGGCCGCGACGGACGGTTTCGACTTCGGGCAATTCGGGCATTGCGGCCCCGGTTCTAGCGCGCCGCGGGCCGCCACGCTACGGTCGCGCCCGAACGCCGGTTCCCGCGTTTCGGAATCGTGCTTTACGTCGTTGTTTTCAGCGCGTTTTCTTTACGCGAAGCGGTTTCCACTTGGCTCGAAAACGCTTTATGGTGCGCCGCAAGGAGTTTTGGCATGGCCCGCCCCGAAGAGACCACCCATTTCGGCTTCAGGGACGTCCCCTTGGACGACAAGCAGACGCTGGTCAACGACGTGTTCCACTCGGTGGCGCGGCGCTACGACCTGATGAACGACCTGATGTCGGGCGGCCTGCACCGCATCTGGAAAAGCGCGATGATCACCGCGCTCAACCCGCCGCGCTCGGATGCGCCGTTCGCGCTCATCGACGTCGCCGGCGGCACCGGCGACATCGCCTTCCGCGCCGCGGCGGCGGCGGGAGGCGGCTTCACCGCCACGGTCTGCGACATCAACGGCGACATGCTGGCGGTCGGCCGCGAGCGCGCCGTGGCGCGCCATCTCGACCATCAGGTGACGTTCGTCGAGGGCAACGCCGAAACCCTCGCCTTTGCCGACAAGAGTTTCGACGCCTACACGATCGCTTTCGGCATCCGCAACGTGCCGCGGATCGAGGCCGCGCTCAGTGAGGCGTATCGCGTCTTGAAGCCGGGCGGGCGCTTCCTGTGCCTGGAGTTTTCCAGCGTCGACGTCCCCGGTCTCGACAGGCTCTACGACCTGTTCTCGTTCAACGTCATCCCGCCGCTCGGCCGCGTCGTCACGGGCGATGCCGAATCCTACCGCTATCTCGTCGAATCGATCCGCCGCTTTCCGCGCCCCGATCTCTTTGCCGAGATGATCGCGGCGGCGGGGTTTGCCCGCGTGTCGTTCCAGCCGCTGTCCGGCGGCATCGTCGCCCTGCATTCGGGCTGGCGTTTGTGATTTCCGCGCTCGCTCACGTCGCGCGCCTCGCCCGCGCCGCCTTCGTGCTGGCGCGCGAGGGCGTGTTCGGGGTGGCCGATCCGGCGCCGCTGCCGCCGCCGGCGCAGCTTCTGCTGCGCATGGCGCGCCTCATCGAGCGGCGTGGCGCGCGCGACGGGGCGCGGCTGTCGCGGGCCCTGACGCGGCTCGGCCCGGCCTATCTCAAGCTCGGCCAGTTTCTCGCCACCCGCCCCGACGTGGTCGGCGCCGCGGTGGCGCGCGACCTCGAAAGTCTTCAGGACCGCCTGCCGCCGTTTCCGCAAGCAGAGGCCGAGGCGATGATCGCGGCGAGCCTCGAGCGGCCGCTTGCGGATATTTTTGCGAGAATCGGCCCGCCGGTGGCCGCCGCCTCGATCGCGCAGGTCCATCGCGGCGAGATCGAGGCCGACGGCGCCCGCCGCGAGGTCGCCATCAAGGTGCTGCGGCCCAACGTCAACGCGCGCTTCCGCCGCGACCTATCCGACTTCTTCTTCGTCGCCCGCACCGCCGAAAAATATTCGGCGGAAGCGCGGCGGCTGCGGCTGATCGAGGTGATCGCCACCATGCAGCGCAGCGTGGCGATGGAGATGGACCTGCGGCTGGAGGCGGCGGCGCTCTCCGAAATGGCGGAGAACACCCGCGACGATCCCGACTTCCGCGTGCCGACGGTGGACTGGGACCGCACCAGCGCCAGCGTGCTGACGATGGAATGGATCGACGGCATTCCGCTCAACGACCGGGCGCGGCTGGAGCAGACCGGCGTCGATATGGTCGATCTCGGCGCCAAGCTGATCCAGGCGTTTCTGCGCCACGCGCTGCGCGACGGCTTCTTCCACGCCGACATGCACCCCGGCAACCTGTTCCTCGATCCGCGCGGCCGGCTGGTGGCCGTGGATTTCGGCATCATGGGCCGGCTCGGGCCGAAGGAGCGCCGCTTCCTCGCGGAAATCCTGCTTGGCTTCATCACCCGCGATTACATCCGCGTCGCCGAGGTGCATTTCGAGGCCGGCTACGTGCCCTCGCATCATTCGGTGCAGAATTTCGCGCAGGCCATCCGCGCCATCGGCGAGCCAATCCACAATCGCACCGCCGAGGAAATCTCGATGGCGAAGCTGCTCACCCTGCTTTTGGAGGTGACCGCGCTGTTCGACATGCGTACCCGGCCCGAACTGATCCTGCTGCAGAAGACCATGGTGGTGGTCGAGGGGGTGGCGCGCTCGTTCGACCCGAAACTCGATATCTGGAGCACCGCCGACCCGGTGGTGCGCGAATGGATCGGGCGCAATCTGGGCCCCATCGGCAGGATCGAGGGGGCGGCGGCGGGGGCGTCCCAGCTCGGCCGCGTGCTGGCCGACATCCCCGCCATCGCCTCCGGCGCGGCGGCGGCGCTCGCCCGCTTCGAGGCGATGACGCGCGAGGGCATCGTGCTGGCGCCGGAAACCATCGCCGCCATCGCCCGCGCCCAGGCCGAGCGCGGCCGCGGCCGTACGGCGGCGATCTGGATCGTCGCGGTGGCCGTGGTGGCGATCCTGATCTGGCTGTGATTTCCTCTTTCAAAATGATGGCATTGCCATCAACGATTGCGTTTGTTGTGCCGCGCGGCTAGATTTCGGCACGCCCGGAGACGCCGCATGGCCAGCCTGACCGTCCGCAAGCTCGACGACGACCTTAAAGCGCGCCTCAGGCTGCGCGCCGCCCGCAACGGCCGCTCGGTCGAGGACGAGGTGCGCACGATTTTGCGCGAGGCGGCCGAGGAGGCCGGCCTGCCGCCGCCGGCCCCGGATGTCGTGGCCGGACCCGCCGTGGCGGCCAGCGCGCCGCGCATCACCCTGATCGTCGGCGGCGGCATCGCCGCCTACAAGGCGCTCGACCTGATCCGCCGCCTGAAGGAGCGCGGCCCCGAGGTGCGCGTCGTCCTGACGCGGGCCGCGCAGCAGTTCGTCACGCCGCTGGCCGCGAGCGCGCTGGCGCACATGCCCTGCCACACCGATCTGTTCGACCCGAGAAGCGAGTTCGATGCCGGCCACATCCGGCTCGCGCGCGGCTGCGACCTCGTTGTCGTGGCGCCCGCCACCGCCGACCTGATGGCCAAAATGGCCAACGGCCTGGCCGACGACCTCGCCAGCGCCGTGCTGCTCGCCACCGACCGCCCGGTTCTGCTGGCGCCTGCCATGAACCCGGCGATGTGGACCAACGCCGCGACGCGCCGCAACGTCGCGCGGCTGCAACAGGACGGCGTGCATCTCGTCGGCCCCAACGCCGGCGAGATGGCGGAGGCGAACGAGGCCGGCGTCGGCCGCATGAGCGAGCCGACCGAGATCGCGCTCGCGGCGATGGCGCTGCTCCGGCCGGCGGCGACGCCGCTCAGAGGCCGCCGCGTGCTGATCACCGCCGGCCCGACGCACGAGCCGATCGACCCGGTGCGCTACATCGCCAACCGTTCCTCCGGCAAGCAGGGCTTTGCCATCGCCGCGGCCGCCGCCCGCGCCGGCGCCGAGGTGACGCTGGTGAGCGGCCCGGTCGGCCTCGCCGATCCGGCCGACGTGCATGTCGTGCGCGTCGAATCGGCACGCGAGATGCTGGCTGAGGTCGAGAAGGCGCTGCCGGCCGATGTCGCGATCTTTGCCGCCGCCGTCGCCGACTGGCGGGTGGCGGACGCGGCTGCGCAGAAGATCAAGAAGACGGTCGACGGCGTGCCCGGCCTCAAGCTCGCGGAAAACCCCGACATCCTCGCCACCGTCGCCAGGCGCGGCGAGGGCAGGCCGCGCCTCGTGGTCGGCTTCGCCGCCGAGACCGAGAACCTGATCGCGCACGCGCGCGCCAAACTGCGGCGTAAGGGCTGCGACTGGATCGTCGCCAACGACGTGTCGCCGGCGTCCGGCGTCATGGGCGGCGACCGCAACCTCATTCACATCCTCGCGCGCGACAGCGAGGAAATCGAATCGTGGCCGGCGATGAGCAAGCAGGAGGTGGCCGACCGGCTCGTTGCGCGAATCGCGCAAAGCCTGCAATGACCGGCGCCATGTCCAGCACCATGACCGCCTCGCTCGCCATCGACCTGCAAGTCCTGCCGCACGGCGAAGGACTGCCGCTGCCCGCCTATCAGACGCTGCTCGCCGCCGGCCTCGACCTGTGCGCGGCGGTGTCGGTCGACGCGCCGCTGACGCTGGCCCCCGGCGATCATGCGCTGGTGCCGACCGGCCTCGCCATCGCGCTGCCGGCCGGGTTCGAGGCGCAGGTGCGGCCGCGCTCCGGGCTCGCGGTGCGCCATGGCGTCACCGTGCTCAACGCGCCGGGCACCATCGATGCCGACTATCGTGGCGAGATCGGCGTGCCGCTGATCAACCACGGCCGCGCGCCGTTCGTCGTGCGCCGCGGCGAGCGCATCGCGCAGATGGTGATCGCACAGGTGGTGCAGGCGCGCTTCACCGTGGTCGCTCGCCTCGACGCCACCGCGCGCGGCAGCGGCGGCTTCGGTTCCACCGGGGTGTAAGCATGATCCCGAAAAAGCTTGCCCTCGGGCTCGACCCGAGGGTGGGAACCGGTTTTCGGACAAGATCATGCTCAAAGACTAACAACCTCGTTTTTTCCGCGCGCCGGCCATCGTTCACGGTCTGGACTCTACCCCCGGGAGTCCGCTTGGCGATAATGTGAAACGATTCGCGAACAGCGATACGTTTTCCGGAGCGGGATGCGGCCGCATCCGTTCTGATCGGGGCATTGATGTCGGGCGCGACCGCAACCATCCGTCGGGCTTTGCTGTCATGCAGCGCACTGACGCGCGGCGCGCTGGCCGCCTTCGGCGTCGTGGCCGTTGCCGCCTCCGCGCGCGCGGCCGAAGCGCCCGCGGCCATGCTTGCCGGGATGTCGCGGCAGGAATGGGCGGCGCTGGCCACCGCCGGCGGCATTCTCGGCTTTTCCATTCTCGCCGCGATCCTCTTGATGCGCACGCGCATGCGCGCCGCCGCCACCGAGGCGCGGCTGCGCGCCGACCTCCAGGCGCTGCAGGCCGACGCCGACCGCACCCGCGCATTGCTGTTCGCCGAGCCGCAGGTGCTGATCGCCTGGCCGGCCGGCTCCGACCGCGCCCATATCTCCGGCGACGTCGCGCTGCTGGCTCCGCAGCACGCCCCGCTCGATCCGCCGCAACGGCTGCTGGCCTTCAGCGCCTGGCTGCTGCCGGAGCAGGCGGTGCGCATGGAGCGCGCGGTCGCCGCGCTGCGCCAGTCGGGCGAGGGGTTTGCCTTGCAGATGGCGACCGCGGCCGGCCGGCTGGTCGAGGCCGTCGGCCGCGCCATCGGCGGTCAGGCGGTGGTGCGCATCCGCGACCTGAGCGGCGTGCGCCGCGAACTCGCCGAGAGCATCGCGCGCGAGAAGCGGCTGATGGCGGAGACCGCGACGCTGCGCGCCTTTGCCGGCGCGATGCCGTGCCCGTTATGGGTACGCCGCGACGACGGCGCGCTCGAATTCGCCAACGAGGCCTATGCCCGCGCCGCCGATGCCGCGTCGCCGGGCGAGGCGGTGGCGCAGAACTGCGAATTGCTCGACACCGCGAGCCGCGCCGACATGGTGCGCGCGCTCGCCGAGCAGGGCAGGTTCACCGCGCGGCTGCCGGTGGTGAGCCACGGCGAGCGGCGCATGGTCGACGTGGTAGCGCTGGGCTTTCCGCATGGCAGCGCCGGCGTCGCGCTCGACGCCAGCGAGGCGGTCGGCCTGCGCGCCGCGCTGGAGCGGATGGCGGAAGCGCACCGCCGCACCCTCGACCAGCTGTCCTGCGCCGTCGCGGTGTTCGACGGCGAACGGCGGCTGGCGTTCTACAACGACGCCTATCGCCGGCTGTGGGACCTGGAGCGCGGTTTCCTCGATGCCCGCCCTCACGATTCCGACCTGCTCGACCGGCTGCGGCTTACCCGCAAGATCGCCGAACAGCCCGACTTCCGCGCCTGGAAAGCCAGGCTGCACGAAGCCTATCAGGCGATCGAGCCGCGCAGCGACACCTGGTATCTGCCCGACGGCCGCATGCTGCGCATCGTGACCACGCCGAACCCGGAGGGCGGCGTCACCTACCTGATCGACGACGTCACCGAGAGCATCACGCTCGCCCGCCAGAACGACGGCCTGATGCGGGTGCAGCGCGAGACGCTCGACAACCTCGCCGAGGCGGTCGCGGTGTTCGGCAGCAACGGCCGCGTCGAACTGTTCAACCCGCCGTTCGCGCGGATGTGGAATCTGCCGACCGAGGCGCTGCAACTCAAGCCGCATGTCTCGACGGTCGAGGAGTGGTGCCGGCCGCTCTACGACAACGACGCCACCTGGCAGGCGCTGCGCGAGGCGATTACCGGTATCGAGAACCGCGCGATGCCGCCGCGCCGGCTGGAACGGGTCGACGGCACGGTGCTCGATTGCCTGACCATGCCGCTGCCGGACGGCGCCACCATGCTGACGTTCCAGGACGTCACCGACAGCGTCAACGTCGAACGCGTGCTGCGCGAGCGCATCGCCGCGCTGGAAGCCGCCTCGCAGATGAAGGTGGATTTCGTCCACCACGTCTCCTACGAACTGCGCTCGCCGCTCACCACCATCATCGGCTTCGCGCATTTCCTCAGCGACCCGGCGACCGGCCCGATGACGGGGAA
>JBDHSY010000045.1:0-11879 GCA_039808405.1 Xanthobacteraceae bacterium | reverse complement strand
CTCGCCATCGCCGACGTCGACGGCGCGGCGCTCGCGGCGACGGCGGCGGCCATCGCCGCGGCCGGCGGCAGCGCGCAAGGCTTCGTCTGGGACATCGCCCACACCAGCGGGCCGCAGAGACGGCTCGAGGATATTCTCGCGGCCACCGGCGGCATCGACATTCTGGTCAACAACACCGGCGGCCCGCCGCCGTCGCCGGTCTCCGGCGTGGCGGTCGCCGACTGGCGCAAGCAGTTCGAGGCCATGGTGCTGTCGGTGATCGCCATCACCGACGCGGTGCTGCCGGGCATGCGCGAACGCCGCTTCGGCCGCATCATTACCAGCGCCTCGTCGGGCGTGATCGCGCCTATTCCCAATCTCGGGCTGTCGAACGCGCTGCGCTCGACGCTGGTCGGCTGGTCGAAGACGCTGGCGCGCGAAGTGGCGCGCGACAACGTCACCTCGAACATCATCGTGCCCGGCCGCATCGCCACCGCGCGCATCAAGGCGCTCGATGCTGCCAAGGCCAAGCGCGAGAACCGCGCGGTCGAGGACGTGCAGGCCGAGAGCCTCGCCGCGATCCCGATGGGCCGCTACGGCGATCCCGAGGAATATGCCGATGCGGTGGCGTTCCTCGCCAGCCGCCGCGCCTCCTACATCACCGGCTCCATCGTCCGCGTCGATGGCGGCTACATCGCCAACGTCTGAGGATGACATGACCCAGGACAGCAAAGACTCCATCCGCGCCCGCTATCGCGAGGTCGATACCTCCAACGTCGCCGACGTGCTCGACACGCTCGGCTACTTCGATCAGGGGTTGCATTCGGATTTTGCGCCGTATCCGGCCGACGGCGGCAAGCTCGCCGGCTTCGCCTACACCATTCGCGGCCAGATGACGCCGTATCCGCAAGGCGGCGACGCCGAGAAGATGCAGGCGTGCCAGGGCATCGGCGCCGGCGAAATCTCGGTGTGGTCCGGCGACGGCGAGGGCATCTGCTATTTCGGCGAGCTGATCGCGCTTGGCATGCAGGAGCGCGGCTCGGTCGGCGCGCTGGTCGATGGCGGCATCCGCGACGTGCGCTGGATCAGGGAATGCGGCTATCCGGTCTACGCCCGCTATCGCACGCCGGTGCAGTCGATCGGTCGCTGGAAGGTCAATGCGCACCAGGTGCCGGTCAAGCTGCGCGGCGCCACCAGCCGCTTCGTCGAGGTCGCGCCCGGCGATTTCATCCTCGGCGACGAGGATGGCGTGATCGTCATCCCCGCGGCGCTGGTGGAAAAGGTGCTGGCGGAAGCGGAGAAGCTGACCCGCACCGAAGTCAGCATCCGCAAGGAACTGTCGCAAGGGCTGTCGCTTGCCGACGCCCTGAAGAAGTTCGGACACGTCTGAGCCGGATTGGGAATGCAGTTTCGATCCCGACAAAGATCCAACGATAAACCGCTTCAAGGGAGGTCTTACAATGAATGTTCGCATGCTTCTGGCAGCCGCGTCGGCTGTCCTCGCACTAGCGCAACCGTCGGTCGCGCAGCCGCTTGAAAAGATATCCATTGTTCATTTCAGCGCGCCGTCTCTCGGGGCGTTTCTGCCTCCGGTCATCAAGGCGAACAAGTTCGACGAAAAGAATGGCCTTTCGATCGAATACAAGGGCATGCCGCCCGATGCCTATATCTCGGCGTTCAATTCCGGACAGTATCAGGTCAGCTCGAGCGCTGCTGCCATGACGGTCGGCCTGGCACAGATTCGCGGTGCCGATATCGTCAATCTGTTCAATGTCTTCGATTTCTGGTGCACGGTCGTTACCTCGAATCCCGAGATAGCGACGGTCAAGAACCTTGAAAACAAGACCATTGCGGCGGCCAAGGGCACCATCAGCTACGTGATGTTCGAATGGCTGGCACGCAAACAGCAGGTCGATCTCAACAAGGTTTCGGTCATTAGCACGGCCACCCCCGGCCTCGTCGGCTACGCCATGGCAGACCGTGCCGACGCCGTTCAACTTTGGGAGCCCGCTTACTCCCTCCTGAAGGCGCAGAAGCCGAGCATCAGGATGCTCGACCTCCGACTGACCGAGACCTGGAAGTCGGAAGTGGGCAGCGACGTGATCCCCTATCAGGGAGTCGCCGCGCACCGCGAGTGGGCGGAAGCCAACCCTCACCTGGTGAGGAAGCTGTACGACACCTACAAGGAAGCGGGGAAATGGCTTTCTGAAAATCCGCAACGTGGCGCGGAAATCATTCTTCCGAAAGGATCCAAGGAGGAAATCGCCGCGATCGTCAGCCTCATCTCTACGCCAAGCCGTCTCGCCCTGAACGTCGCCTGGGCAAAGGATATGACCAAGGAGATCAAGGCGCTTTATGACATTGGTGTGGAAACTGGCTATCTTTCCAAGATGCCAAGCATGAATTCGATCTACGAACCGCGCAAGTAGCGGTGAATGATAGCGTGACCGGAAGGGGTAGAAATGTTTGAGTATAAAACCGTCAAGTGGTCCCTGCACGACGCGGACGAAGCATCCAACAAGGGATCGATCGGGCTGATCACACTGGCCCGCCCGGATGTTCTGAACGCCATTGACGTTCGGATGAGGGTTGAACTCGATCTTCTTCTGGATGAGATCCGCAACAACGACCAGATCAGGGTTGTCATCATTACCGGAGAGGGCCGTGGTTTCAGCGCCGGCGGGGACCTGCGCAGCGAGGCCGCGCCTCTCGGAGCGCTCGACGACGAGCACGATTTCGGTTCGTTCGGCGCCTACAAGGAGCTTGCAAATTATTTCTTTAACGACCTCCGCCACATCGTCATTCAGCGTGCGATCCGGAAGCTCGAAAGCCTGCAGGCCGTAACGATTGCCGCTATCAACGGGCCGGCGGTCGGCATCGGGCTGGAATTGGCCACAGCGTGCGACTTTCGCTATGCGTCGGAAAAGGCGAAATTCGGTGAGGTGGCCGTTCCCGCAGGCTTCGTTCCCGAGTCGGGCGGGGCGCGAAATCTTCCGAAGCTCGTCGGCATCGGTCGCGCGATGGAGATGATCCTGACCGGCGAGATCATCGGGGCTGATGAGGCTGCCCGCATCGGGCTGGTGGAACGTATCTTTCCTCATGACGAACTGGTCGAGCGAACCTTTACGGTTGCCCGGACCATCGCCCGCAACCCGTTCCTCTCCGTTCGCCACGCAAAGGCGTTGGTGAAGCGCTACTGGGACCACAACCGGTCCGAGGAGGGCGCCAAACACGAGTTGGAAGCCGTCATGGAAATCACCAGGACAGCCGATTGTCGCGAGGGCATCCGCGCTTTCCTCGACAAGCGGCCCGCCACCTATACCGGTCCTGTCTACGGAAAGTAGGGATACGTCGATGAACCTTTCGGAGAACGCGCTGCGTCCGGGACAAGCCGAATCTCGCGCGGACAAGCCGGCATTCCGTACAGCGGGAGGTGTGGTTACCAACAGGCAGTTCCAGGCGGCCGTTTTCCGGATCGCGCGCGAGCTGGCCGCTTTCGGGGTGAATCCGGGCGAGCGGGTCGTTCTAAGAATGACGAATTCGGTCGAGTTCGCGGCATCGTTCCTGGCGACCATTTGGGTGGGTGCGATCCCGGTTCTGCAGAATTCGCAGTTTGGCGATGAGGAGTTGGGTCATATTTTGGAACTGACCCGGCCTTCATTGATTTTGCTCAGCACTTCGTTTGTCCGAAAGGAAGGTTCGCAAAGCCGCTTCGATTACCCCCGGCTCTGCGTTGATCGGGACGGTTTGAAGACGCTTTCGGGAGAGCGGGTGACAGCGGGGGACAGCTCTGCGCCTACGGCCTACGACGCGGATTCCGACGATGACGCCTTTATCGTCTTTACATCGGGATCGACCGGTCGTCCGAAAGGGGTGGTCCATGCGCATCGCTGGCTCGAGGCGCTTGCCGGTAGCAATCGGCGACGTATTCCGCCTCAGGAAGGCGACGTGGTGCTGGCGACCGGAGAGTGGAGTTTTATCAGCGCGCTCGGACATAACATGCTGTTTCCTCTCCTGAACGGCGTATCCGGGTCCGTGATGGAAGAGCGCGCCAGTCCCGAGCGCATTCTTGAAACGATCGCGCGCGACGGCGTGACCATTCTCCATAGCGTTGCGACCCTGTACCGGAGGATCCTCGGTCATCCAGATATCGAGAAGAGCTACGATCTGACGTCCCTGCGAGCTGCAAACTCCACGGGAGAGCCCTTGGAGGATGCTGTTCGTGATGAATGGCAGGCGAGGGTGGGATGCCCGGTATGGGAGCACTACGGCATCTCGGAAGCGCAGATGGTTCTCGGAGACGGACCGACGGTGCCGCATCGGCATGGTTCGGTCGGCAAGTCATGGGGAGCGTCGGCGCATGTCGTCGACGCGGACCTGAAGCCGCTGCCCGCCGGTGAAACCGGGACGTTGGCCTTCGACGCGACCTATCCGGGTTTCTTCAAGCGTTATCTCGGCGACCCGCAACTGACGGAGAAGACGCTCAGAGGGCGGCTGTTCGTTACGAGCGACCTCGCGCGGATCGACGAAGATGGATACGTGTTCATTCTCGGCAGGTCTGATGACTGTTTCAAGTCCAAGGGAGTTTTGATCGTACCGTCCGAGATCGAGCAGGCGCTGATGTCGCTCGGTCATTTCGAGGAAGTATGCGTTTTTCCGGTTCCACATCAGGAAATCGGAAATGAAATTGCGGTGGCCGTCGTTTGGCGCGCCGACGCAGCGAACCGGGACGAGGGCAGACTGGGTGAGGAGTTGTCCGGCAAGATCGCGCCGTTCAAGACACCTCGGCGCGTATTCTCGATCGATGCCTTGCCGAAAAATGCCAATGGAAAGACCCAGCGGAAGGAAGTCCGCAAGATGATCCTCGCGCGCGAAGATTGCGCTTAACGGCTACAGGTCAATTTCGGAGCAGGACAGCGCGGATATGTGGACTGGAAATCTCCTTGGAAAGGCTGTCACGCAAGTGCACGCCGTATCGCTTTCTTTCTTGTCTTTCATCATTGTCGCCATTGCGTGGCAGATCGCTGGATTGTTTTATCCCGAGTATCTGTTCCCCTCGCTTCTCTCGGTGTTCAATCGCTCGGTTGCGATCCTGACATCGGCCGAGGCGTTCCAGCACGTTCTCATGACATCTGCCCGGATCCTGGGAGGGATGGTCGGCGCGTTCGTGCTTGGTGCCGTGCTTGCCTTGATGATGAACCAGTCAAAAGCGATCGAACGGCTTATTTCCCCGATTCTTTCCTTATTTCAGGGAATTCCCGCGCTGTCCTGGGTGGTGTTTGCCGTCATCTGGTTCAAAGGCATCGAAGTCCGGATTTTCTTTATCATGGTTGTTACGACGCTTCCCGCGTTTGCATTCCAGATTCTGGGGGCGCTGAAGGCGATGTCAAAGGACCTTGTGGAGATGATCCTCAGCTTTCGGCCGTCGCGACGACAGGTCTTTTCGATGATGGTTGTTCCTTCGGTGATGCCCGACATTCTCACCGCCTGGAAAGTCAATCTCGGCAACGCCTCTCGCGTCGTCGTCGTGGCAGAACTGGTGGGCGCGACAGGCGGGATTGGCTACGAGCTTATGCAGCAGCAGCAGTTGTTCGACATGGCGGGCGCCATGGCATGGACGATCCAGATCGTTCTGTTTGTCCTTATTCTCCAGGCGCTCCTCGCGCTCATGGAAGCTGTGTTGTTCCGCTATCGTGCAGTTTCGGAGAGGGCGCTATGACAGATCCGGTTTCGTCTCCTCCGATCATCTCGCTTCGGAACGTATCGAAGGCATTCGCGAAGCGGGCTGATCAGGAGTTTATCGCGGTCGACAATGTGGTTCTCGAAATAGCCCAGGGCGACATGGTCGCTTTGCTTGGCAAGACGGGATGCGGAAAGTCGACGTTGTTCAATCTGATTGCGGGTCTTACCGAGCCGTCCAGCGGAAAGATCGAGGTCGATGGCCACGATCCTTTCCTCAAGTTCGCCGAACTGCGCGGCAAAATGGCCATCGTATTTCAGAACGATCGCCTGCTTCCATGGCGGACGGCGATTTCCAATGTCGAGGTAGGCCTTGAAATTCTCGGCGTATCGAAAGCCGAGCGCAGGGATAAGGCTCGCTACTGGCTCGGCAGGCTCGGTCTGTCGGACCATGAGCAGGACTATCCCCATGCTTTGTCCGGCGGTATGAAGCAGCGTGTCGCGATTGCCCGGGCGTTTGCGACAGATGCAAACATCCTGCTGTGCGACGAACCGTTTTCCGCGCTTGACGAGATGACCGCCAAGCGGCTGCGAGAGGAGTTCCGGGCTCTGGTCAAGGAGGGAAAACGGACCGCGATCTTTATCACCCATTCCATAGCGGAAGCTTTGCAGATCGGCGATCGGATCGTTGTTCTCAGGCGGCCGGCAAAGATAAGCCAGGACATGCGTATCACGCGCGACGGTGCCGATGCGTCATTCGATGATATCCGAAAGAAAATCGAGCATGTGCTTGTTGCGTGAGGAGGAACGGGGCGGGAGGATAGAGCCTCGAGGCGGGCCGTTGACGGACCGGCCTGCGCAGAGCGGCGCTTATTGGGGGACGTGAGGTGAAGGTCGTTTCGATCACGGATCGTTTTGCAGTTGCGGGACAATTGCGGCCGGAAGACTATGCCGAGCTGCGGGATCTCGGGTTCAAAGCCGTCGTCAACAACCTCCCGGACGGAGAAAGCGAGTCCCAGCCTGGCTCCGAGGCGGAGAAGGCTGCGGCGCAGGCGGCGGGGCTGCAGTATGCCTATGTCCCCATCGTGGGCGGACGCATTTCCGCCGACGATGTTGCCTGTTTTGAATCCCTGGTCGCGAACTCGACCGGGGCGGTTGTCGCCCATTGCCGGTCGGGCGCGCGCTCATTCCGTCTTTGGCTTCAGAGCCGCCACGGTGACGATCTGGATTACGATGCCGCCATGACCAAGGCTCTGGAGATCGGCATTAAAAAGGAAGATGCCGAACGTTGGTTGATGCGGGCGTCAGAGCGCAACCGGCCTGTGGTCAAAGGCTTCTATGATCCGCGCACCTTCAGCATCCAGTATGTCGTGAGCGACCGGAAAAGCGGCGGGTGCGCGATCATCGATCCCGTTCTCGACTACGACGAGAAGTCGGGAACGGTCAGAACGGACCACGCGGACGAGCTTCTTTCCTATATCGAGGAACAAAAGCTTACGCTTGAATGGGTTCTCGATACGCATCCTCATGCCGACCATCTGTCGGCTGCGAGCTATCTCAAGGAGAGAACCGGGGCGCCGACTGCCATCGGCGCCCATGTCGTCGACGTGCAGGCTCTTTGGAAGGATATCTACAACTGGAGCGATTTTCCTGCGGATGGGCGGCAATGGGACCGGCTCTTCGCGCACGGCGATACATTCAAGATCGGAACGCTCGACGCCCGCGTGATGTTCTCGCCCGGCCACACGCTCGCGTCGATCACTTATCTGATCGGAGACGCGGCCTTCGTGCACGATACGCTTTTCATGCCGGATTACGGGACGGCGCGTGCCGATTTTCCCGGCGGGAATCCCGCCTCTCTCTGGAAATCCATCCAGGATATTCTCGCCCTGCCCGATGAAACGCGCATCTTCACCGGGCACGATTACCGGCCGGGAGAGCGGGAGCCTTTGTGGGAAAGTACCGTCGGCGAGCAAAAGAGGCTGAACCCGCATATTCTGGGCCACACGGAAGAGAGCTTCATCGCGCTGCGCAAGTCCCGGGATGCCACGCTCGCCATGCCGAAGCTCATTCTCCATGCCCTTCAGGTGAACATATCCGGCGGCAGGTTTCCGGACCCCGAGAGCAACGGGAGAAGATACCTCAAGATCCCGTTGAACGCGTTCGAAGGCTCCCCCTGGTAAGGGGCTGCCGGAATCGGGTTGCTGACATCTGTTGCAAGACGACGATAGCGATCTGAACGGCAGCGCGGCGGGAACGGGGTGGGGCCGCCATCACCCTGCCGATCCAGGCGCCCGGCGTCCCGCCGGCGGCCTGAGCGCGGCGGCTGTTCCCGTTTCGCCCTCGGCAGTCCCCGCGCCGATTTGCCGGTTGGAAATGCCGGCAAAACCGTATAGATGGCAGGGTTATCCGACGCCCCTGTCGACCGGGTGCCGAGTTCGGCGGCTGCGGACCCCGCATCCCGGAACCGGCGCGTGGCGGCCTCTTCGGCGCCGGCCGGACCGGGCGGGTTGCCGGGTCGGTCACGCGGCGACTTGATTCTTTGAAGAGTGACTTGATTCTCTGAAGAGTCATCGCGTTCTTGAATAGTCATCGCGGTCATGCGATCAGCGGCGGCTCGCAGCGGGCCGGGATCGGTGGCCGCGCGGTTATCTGCCCATCATGATCGGGCGTCTGGCGCGCAAAGCGCGTTCTGAGCGTTCGGAAAGACCAACATCAGCCCGCCGCGCGGCGGGACAAGCGGAAGAAGATCGACGCCATGCAGGTGAAGGAAACCGTCGCCGACGGACTGAAGCACGAATTCGAGATCAGCGTTCCGGCCGCGGACATCGACGCCAAGGTCGATGAAAAGCTCGTCGATCTCAAGGACAAGGTGCGGCTCAACGGCTTCCGCCCCGGCAAGGTGCCGCTGGCCCATCTGAAGAAGCTGTACGGCCGCTCGGTCAAGGCCGAGACCATCGATCAATTGATCCGTGACACCAATTCGCGCGTCTTCACCGAGCGCGGCTTTCGCTTGGCCACCGAGCCGAAGGTGACGATGCCGGAGGAGAAGGAGGCGGTCGAGGCGCTGCTCGAGGGCAAGAGCGATTTGACCTACACCGTCGCGGTCGAAGTGGTGCCGCCGATCGCGCTCGCCGACTTCAAGAGTTTTGAGGTCGAGCGGCCCGTCGCCGAGGTCGCCGAATCCGACGTGGACGAGGCCATCCAGCGCATCGCCGACCAGAACCGCCCCTACGCGGCCAAGGCCGAGGGCGCCAAAGCCGAGAGCGGCGACCGCGTCACCATCTCGTTCAAGGGCACCATCGACGGCACGCCGTTCGAGGGCGGCAGCGGCGAGGGGATCGCCGTCCAGATCGGCTCCAACACCTTCATTCCGGGCTTCGAGGAGCAGCTGATCGGCATTGCCGTCGGCGAGACGCGGACGCTGAAGGTGTCGTTCCCGCCGAACTACGGCAACGCCGAACTGGCCGGCAAGCCGGCCGAGTTCGAGACCACCGCGACCCTGATCGAGGCGCCGGGCGAGACCGTCATCGACGACGAGTTCGCCAAGACGCTCGGCCTGGAGTCGCTCGACAAGCTCAAGGAGGCCGTGCGCGAGCGCATGAAGGCCGAATACGCCGCGCTGTCGCGCCAGCGCGTCAAGCGCAAGCTGCTCGACCGCCTCGACGAGGCGCACCGCTTCGATCCGCCGCCGTCGCTGGTCGAGGACGAGTTCAAGCTGATGTGGGATTCCATCAAGGCCGAGATGGCGTCCACCGGCAAGAGCTTCGCCGATGAGGACACCACCGAGGACAAGGCGATGGAAGACTATCGCCGCATCGCCGACCGTCGCGTCCGGCTCGGCCTCGTGCTGTCGGAGATCGGCGAGAAGAACGCCATCACCGTGACCGACGACGAGGTCAGCCGCGCCGTGGTCGAGCGCGCACGCCAGATGCCGGGCCGCGAAAAGGAGGTCTGGGACTTCTACCGCAGCAACCCGCAGGCGCTGGCGCAGCTTCGCGCGCCGATCTACGAGGACAAGGTGGTCGATTTCCTGCTCGAACTGGCCAAGGTGACCGACAAGCCGGTCGGCCGCGACGAACTGTTGAAGGACGACGAGGACGACGCCACTGCGGCGTAGGGCGCATTAAGCATATCGTCAGGACGCGCCGCCGCCAGCCGTTTCCGGCTTGGCGGCGTGGGCGCGAATCGGCTTCAGTGGTCGCCGTCGCGACAGGTCTTGCCTCCGCGTGGCGGCGGCATATCTAGGGGCGGCGACAATATATCTAGTGGCGGCGTTCCTGGGACGGCCCCATCCCGGCCCACGCCGTCAGCGGCCGGCCCGTGCCGCAGGGCGGCATGTGCCCCTTCTTTTCGATAACTTTCAGGTGATCCATGCGCGATCCGATCGAGACCTACATGAACCTTGTGCCGATGGTGGTCGAGCAGACCAACCGCGGCGAGCGGGCCTACGACATCTTCTCGCGTCTCCTCAAGGAGCGCATCATCTTCGTCACCGGCCCGGTCGAGGATGGCATGTCCACGCTGACGGTCGCGCAGCTTCTGTTTCTCGAAGCCGAGAATCCGAAGAAGGAAATCTCGATGTACATCAACTCGCCGGGCGGGGTGGTGACGTCGGGGCTGGCGATCTACGATACCATGCAGTTCATTCGCCCGCCGGTCTCCACGCTGTGCACCGGGCAGGCGGCCTCGATGGGCTCGCTGCTGCTCGCCGCCGGCGAGAAGGGCATGCGCTTCGCCCTGCCGAACGCGCGCATCATGGTGCATCAGCCGTCCGGCGGCTTTCAGGGCCAGGCCACCGACATCATGCTGCATGCCCAGGAAATCCTGAACCTGAAGAAGCGGCTCAACGAGATCTACGTCAAGCATACCGGGCAGGAGTACAAGGCGATCGAGGACGCGCTGGAGCGCGACAAGTTCCTCACCTCCGAGATGGCCAGGGAGTTCGGCCTGATCGACAAGGTGCTCGACCGCCGTCCCGAGGACGTTCAGCCGAAAGCGCCCTGAGCGGTTCGGCCGCCGCGCGCTGGCCGCATTCGTTCCCCGGCTGTTCCGCCGCGCGGGTTCCCCGTGCGACGGGAAAATCCGCTCGGAAAGGCTCGCCCCGGGGCACCAAATCACGCTATGGTCGCGTGGTCGGGCAGGTTTTTACGAAGGATGCGCGACAAAACTGCAACGGAACTGAAACTTTGAGCCGCGCGCGCGGTCTGATCGGAGAGAGCGAGTGTCTGATCGGACTAAAGAAAGGCTCTAGGTCCAGGAGGGGGCTGTTTTCCGGTTAGTGAATTCTTGATAGTCGGATGACAGCATGGTTCGCAAGGCGTGCGAACCGGTCCAAAGGCGTGGGGGTTTGTGAACGGGTCGCGGACTGTCCGTGACCTCTTGAGAAGGAGAAGGTCGCTTCCGGCGCGGTTGGTGCACCCCGGTGCAGGACGAGCGGAGCGATCGAGGCGGACGGAGACTGGAATGAGCAAGGTCGGAAGCAGCGACTCCAAGAACACCCTGTATTGCTCGTTCTGCGGAAAGAGCCAGCACGAAGTCCGCAAGCTCATTGCCGGGCCGACCGTGTTCATCTGCGACGAGTGCGTCGAACTGTGCATGGACATCATCCGCGAGGAGAACAAGTCCTCGCTGGTGAAGTCGCGCGACGGCATTCCGACTCCGAAGGAAATCTGCAAGGTGCTGGACGACTACGTCATCGGCCAGGAGGACGCCAAGAAGGTGCTCTCGGTCGCGGTGCACAACCACTACAAGCGGCTCAACCATCAGACCAAGCACAACGACGTCGAGCTGGCGAAGTCGAACATCCTGTTGATCGGCCCGACCGGCTCCGGCAAGACGCTGCTGGCGCAGACGCTGGCGCGCATTCTCGACGTGCCGTTCACGATGGCGGATGCGACGACGCTGACGGAAGCCGGCTACGTCGGCGAGGACGTCGAGAACATCATCCTCAAGCTGTTGCAGTCGGCCGACTACAACGTCGAGCGGGCGCAGCGCGGCATCGTCTATATCGACGAGATCGACAAGATTTCGCGCAAGTCCGACAACCCCTCGATCACCCGCGACGTGTCGGGCGAGGGCGTGCAGCAGGCGCTCTTGAAGATCATGGAAGGCACTGTCGCCTCCGTGCCGCCGCAGGGCGGGCGCAAGCATCCGCAGCAGGAATTCCTGCAGGTCGACACCACCAACATCCTGTTCATCTGCGGCGGCGCCTTCGCCGG
>JBDHSY010000044.1:0-11894 GCA_039808405.1 Xanthobacteraceae bacterium | reverse complement strand
TCTTCGACACGCTTGCGTGGATTGAGCGACGCATAGGGGTCTTGAAAAACCACCTGAAAGCTTTTCCGGAGCGAACGCAGCTTTCTCGAAGACACTTGCAGAAGATCGACGCCCTCAAAATAGACGTGCCCGGCATTCGGCGGAACAAGGCGCATGATCAACCTGGCCAGGGTCGATTTCCCTGAACCCGATTCGCCGACAATCCCCACCGTTCGTCCACGCGGAATTTCAAGCGAAACATCGTTCACCGCCTTGACGATGCTCCTTGAACTGAGTCTGAGTATGCCGCGGGAACGTGAGAACGTCTTGGTCAATCCCTCGACGCGGACAAGCGATCCTTCCGAGGGGGATGCCCGAGAAAAGCGATGTCCGGTCGGGATCGCGGCCAGCAGAGCTTTTGTATAATCGTCCTGCGGATTCGTAAGGATGTCATGGACGGCGCCGGTTTCGACAATCCGTCCATTCCGCATGACAGCCACGCGATCGGCCACCTCCGCGACCACGCCAAAGTCGTGCGTCACAAACAGAACCGTGCTTCCATGCTTTGCTCGCAGCTCACGCAACAGCTTGAGGATCTGGGCCTGCGTCGTCACATCCAGCGCGGTCGTCGGCTCATCGGCCAGAATAACCTTGGGCGACAGCGAAAGCGCCATCGCAATCATCGCACGCTGCCGCTGACCGCCGGATAATTCATGTGGATAGGCATGGGCAGCCGCCGCCGGATCGGGGATATTGACCTCTTTCAGGAGTTCGAGAACACGTTCATTGCGTTCAGCCGCGGTGAGGTTGGTGTGGATTCTAAACAGTTCGCCAATTTGCTCGCCAATCCGCTTGACCGGATTCAACGCAGTCATTGGCTCCTGGAAAATCATCGAGATCGAGCGCCCGCGAACGCGTTGGAGTTCAATCTCGCTGGCGTCGAGAAGATTCCTTCCCTCGAAAAGGATACGGCCCGTGACCGACGAGACCGCATATTCGGGAAGAAGCCCGAGAATTGCGCGCGACGTCAACGATTTGCCCGAGCCGGATTCACCGACCAGACACAGCGTTTCCCCGCTGAACAGATCGAGGCTGACGCCCTCGACGACATTCTGCCGGCCGACGTCCACATTCAACCGTATCGTCAGATCAGAAACCTTGATCAAGGATGACTGGCCCATGCTGCGACTTTCAGCGGCGCGAGGAAAGCAGAGGATTCAGGGAGTCGTTCAGACCGGATCCGATCAGGTTGATGCCGAGCACCGTGAGAACGATCGCGATGCCAGGGATCACGGAGATATACCAGGCCGTGCGAAAGACGCTTTGGCCAGCTCCGATCATACCGCCCCAGCTTGCGAAGTTCGGATCGCCAAGACCCAGATAGGACAGTGCGGCATCGAACAGAATCGCGACCGCCATGATGACGCTGGTGTAGACGATCACTGGCGGCAACGCATTCGGCGCGATTTCAAAGATGATGATCCTGAGATCGTTCATCCCCAGCGTCCTGGCGGCCTGAACGAACTCGCGTCCGCGGAACGCCAGGAACTGCACCCGCGCTAGGCGGGCGATACCCGTCCACGAGGCCACCCCGATGGCGAGCATGATGTTCTCGACGCGATTGCCGATGATCGAAATGACCACCAGCATGATAATGAAGTTCGGAATGACCTGGAACGCCTCGGTGATACGCATCAAGATTTCATCCACCCAGCCGCCGAAATAACCGGCGAGAGCACCGACAGTCAGGCCGATCAGGAGCGCGCATAAAGTCGCGGTCAACCCGATCAGAAGAGAAATGCGCGCTCCGTGGAACAGGCCCGACAGGATATCGCGGCCCAGCGCATCGGTGCCGAGCGGAAAACGCCAGTCCTGGAATGGCCAGGTCAGCGGCTTGCCGACGATCCGCAGCGGATCACAGGGAAAAATCCACGAGGCGAACACGGCGGCAAGAATGACCAAGGAAACGATCGCCAGGCCGAGAAGCGTGGCGGGGCTGACGGGGATGTGCTGCCGGATCGTCTTGCGCGCGACGACATCACCGGGAAGGACGCTATTGTCGGCACCGGTCAATGTCCTAGTCTCCTTGAATGCGGGGGTCGACGAACTGGTAGGCGATATCAACGAGCAGATTGGCGAGAATCACGATGACCGAGCAGACGATGAGAACGCCCATCAGCATGTTCAGATCGCGCTGGACGACGGACTGGAACGCCAGACTGCCGATCCCTGGAATGGCGAAGACGGATTCAACCACCACTGCGCCTCCCAGCACCGTCCCAACCTGAAGACCGATCATGGTGATCACGGGAAGAATCGCGTTGGGCAGCACATGGCGGCGCAACACCTGCCGGCGGCTCAGGCCCTTGCTGCGAGCGGTCAAGGCGTAGTCGAGGCTGGCGGTTTCTAGAATGCTGGCGCGCATGATCTGCATGTAGATGGCGGAGAAGATCAGCGACAGCCCGGCCGCAGGCAGCACCATATGGTGAGCGATATCCGCGACACGCCGCCAGCCTGTATAAGGAGAACCGATGGTCTCAAACCCGTTGATCGGGAACCAGCCGGTCTTGAGGCCGAACACCAGGATCAGCATCAGGCTGAGCCAGAAATTCGGTGTGGCATAGAACAGCAATCCGATTACGCGGATCGTTTCATCCGCCGCCGTACCGCGCTTGGCAGCCGCGATCATCCCCAGCACGCCGCCGAGGATCGACGCCAGCATCACACTCGCCACCATCAGGATCATGGTGGCCGGCAGACGATCTTTCAGCACCTCGACCACGGGTTGATCGTAGGCGAAGGAGTAGCCGAGATTGAAAGAGAGAATATTGCGGAAATAATACAGAATCTGAACGTAGATTGGCTGATCCAGACCGTAATACCGTCTCAGTTCGTCGATCATTTCGGGGCTGGGGGCGCCGCCCCCAGCACTGATGAGGACATCGACCATATCGCCGGGCGCGAGATGAAGCGCGAAGAAGCTGCCGGCAATGATAAGCAACATCACCGGGATCGCTTGCAGCAAGCGACGCACAACAAGCCTCAGAATGCTGGCACCCACCACTGGCTCTCCACAAGGACCCGGTTAGTCTTTAGCAAGCCAGGTATCGGCCCATCCGCTGCTTGACCATCGCGGCGTGTTGGTGCGATTGCCGACCTTTTTGCTTATCGCCGACACGAAGCCATGCTCGACAAGCATCAGAAGCGGCACCTCCTCGGCAACCAGTTCCTGCCATTCCTTGTAGATCGCAACACGCTTCTCGGGGTTTACCTCGATGACACCGCGATCGATCAGATCATCGCTCTTCTTGTTGACCCAGTTATACTGGTTCGACCATGGGACTCCCGCAGCGGCGCCGCTGCGATACAGCGAGGTTGTCGAGATGGCAGGATCGTTACGATAGGCGTTCGACCCCACGGAGATATCAAAGTCATGCTGGCGGAAAACCCGCGACAGATAACCGGGACCGTCGGCATTCTCGATGGTGACCTTGATACCCACCGCTTCGAGCTGCTGCTTAACGACCTCCGCCATCTTGCCATAAAACTCGAACCATGGCGCCGGAACCAGCTTCAAGTTAAAGCGCACGCCGCCCGCGTTTTTGGGATAACCCGCCTCGTCCAGCAGCGCGTTAGCCTTGGCAGCATCAAAAGGATACTTGCGCACGTTGCCGTTATAGAGACGCTTGTCCACGCTGGGATCGGCCCCGTCCCGGCTTTTCCGTATCCGACAAAGACATTCTTTAAGAGAAAATCGACATCGATCGCATGGTGAATGGCCCGACGAACCCGCACGTCGGCGAGTTCGGGGCGACGCATGTTGAACTCAAGGGTCGCAATCCACGTCGTTCCCTCGAACCCCTTGTCGGTTACTTCGATTCCCGGAACGCGACCAAGCCGCTCTGCGTCGAGCAAGGAAATCTGATTGTTGAGCGCCATATGCGCCGTGCCGGACTCCACCGCATTGGCAGCCGCCGCACGATCGCCTCCGAGAATTCGGAACTGAATCTCATCAAGATAGGGCAGCCCCTTCCGCCAGTAGTTCGGATTGCGCTTCAGGAGAGCATATTGTCCGCGACGGTACTCCACCAGAATGAATGGTCCCGTCCCGACAGGCGCGAGGTTCGCCGGATTGCTGCGGACATCCTTCCCTTCATAAAGATGGCGAGGAACGGGAGTTCCGAGATCGGGCATCGCGGCCGTGAACAGATCAAGCGGCATCGGCTTCGAAAACCGGAAGATGGCCGTGTGATCGTTGGGCGTATCAACCGCTTCGAGGCTGGCAAATAACACGTTGCCGTAGTTTTGAACCGCCTTCCAGACGTTCAGGGCCGAATAAGCCACATCTGCCGAGGTAAAATCCTTGCCGTCATGCCACTTCACGCCTTCCCGCAAATTCACGGTGATGGCAAGACCATCGGGCGTCGACGACCACGACGTCGCAAGCGCGGGCTCAAGCTTGAGTCCACCCGCACCATCGTAAACCAGATTGATGAGCGGCTCCTGGATCTTCGCCCCGATTTGATAGACGCCCATCGCTGCCTGGACGGCGGGCGACAATGCGCGCTGTTCAAGGGCGTAGGTCGCGACCAGCGTGCCTCCCCTTTGTGGCGTCTGTGCATGAGACGGAGCCGCTGCCAGCAGACCGGTCCCCATAAGTAATCCAAATACAATCGCCCGAACTGACACGAATCCCCCCTCCAATATTTTTGAACACCCTCGAGGCGAGCTCGAGTCCCGACAGCTTCCCAAAACCCAACTGAAATGTCAATTGACATTTCAGTTGGAATGTCATTGAGTGGAGGCAACAGACGGCGCAGATGGGGAATTCCTCATCATGAAGAGAGTGTTCAGGGAGAGCCGCAGCTAATAACGATGGGCAAAATGCTATGGGAACAGGCCTACTGGACCATTCGCGACGACATTATCCGCTGCACTCTGCCCCCAGGCGCCGAAGTGACCGAAATGGGGATGGTCGAGCGCTACAATAAAACCAAGGCTTCCATCCGAAGGGCACTCAATCGACTGGCGCATGAAGGCCTGGTGCGCCCCTATTTGCGGCGGGGATATGTGGTATCCCCGATCACAGTCCGAGACATTCACGATGTCTATGATGTGCGTGCGCTCCTCGAACCGGCGGCGGCAGTTCGCGCGATCGGGCGCGTCGATATCGATGAGTTGCGCACGCTCAATACGAGTAACCAGAGCGATCCGTTTGGTTACATCGATGCCAACGCGCAATTTCACAACTTAATCGCCAGCCACTCCGGAAATCGGCTTCTCGCTGAATCTGTTTCGAACCTGGTGGGTTTGGCTACCCGCATCATTTGGCTCGGTCTCTACGCCGCTCCTCTTCCACCGTCCGTTCTGGAGGAACGTCGCGAGGCACAGGCCCATGAGCATGACGCCATCATCGATGCATTTGCGCGTCAAGACGCCAACGAAGTCAGCAGGTTGATGATCACGCACGTCGAGTCGACGCGCACGCTGATGATCGATGCGCTGCTTA
Organism: Xanthobacteraceae bacterium; assembly: GCA_039808405.1. Lineage (GTDB taxonomy): Bacteria > Pseudomonadota > Alphaproteobacteria > Rhizobiales > Xanthobacteraceae > PRO6. The sequence continues at coordinate 6,406 of JBDHSY010000044.1, read as the reverse complement.
AGCGCAACGATGCCCAGCCTCAGAATCACGCCTACTCCGACACGCCGCTTTAAAAAGGCGCCCCGTCAGTCTTGCCCGCTCATCTCAGTTTTGCATCTACGAGGAGAGAATGCCCTATCTGCACCGCGACGGCGTCAAGATTCATTACCAGGTAAGGGGAAACGGCGTTCCTCTGCTGATGTGCAACGGTTACGGCCCTCCGCTGGAGTGGGTGACCGAACTCTACATGCCTAACTTCATCGATCGCTTCCAATGCGCGACTTACGACCTTCGCGGTATGGGGCGCTCCGATGGGCCCAAGGACGATTCCGCTTATGACATGCGGGAGATCGCACGAGACGGCATGGCTGTGATGGACGAACTAGGCTGGGAAACAGCCCACGTCTGGGGCGCCTCGATGGGGTCTGGTCAAGCCGCAACGATCGCAATCCTTGCACCTGAGCGCGTGCGCTCGCTGACAATTTGCGGCGTCAATCTTGGCGCCCCCAATATGGTCCAGAAGAAATACGCTCACATCGCACGGGCACAGGCGAAATACATGGCAGCCCTTGCAATGCAGAACAAGGATCCGCAGGAGGCTGCCCGGCGCGCCTGCGAGTTTTATTTCACACCCGAACTGCTGGCCAAGCGCGGAGACATCGTCGATCTGGTCGCGCGCATCACGGCCGAAGCCCCCGCGCACCGCCTCTGGCCCGTATATCAGAAACTTCTGGAGAACGCGGATTCAATCGACACGTTTGAATTTCCTGATCACGCGGACCCGGACCCGAGCCTTTTTCCGATCTGGAAACACGCCCACGAAATCAAGGTCCCGACGCTTCTCATGCATGGCGAAAACGACCCAATCAGACATCCGGACTGCGCGCGCTTCGCATTTGAACAGATGCCTTATGCCGAACTGCGCATTCTGAAGCCCTTCTATCACAGCTTCTCAGGAAGCCCGGAAATTCAGCGCCAGCAAAGCGACTGGATCTGGCGACAGGAAGAAAACCGGAACGCCGCTTCCGCGTAGCCGGCAGCAGGCATTTCAGTCTCACGCCTACGAAAAGCAGGCGCTCTGCGCTGCCCGTCGACGAAGATACACACTGCAACATCTCTCTCACCAGTAAGGACATATCGATGCCTTTTCTAGTTCGAGACGGAATCAGGATCCATTATCAGGTCCGGGGCGAAGGCGTTCCTCTTCTCATGTGCAACGGCTATGGCCCGCCGCTGGAATGGGTGACCGAACTTTACATGCCCAATTTCGTCGATCGCTTCCAATGCGCGACCTATGATCTTCGCGGCATGGGCCGCTCCGATGGTCCCGAGGATGATTCCGCCTACGACATTCGTGAGATCGCACGCGACGGCCTGGCTGTCATGGATGAACTGGGCTGGAAGACCGCCCACCTGTGGGGCGCGTCGATGGGCTCGAGTCAGGCCACGACGATCGCAATTCTTGCGCCCGAGCGCGTGCGCTCCCTGACAATTTGCGGGATCAATCTTGGCGCCCCGAACATGTTCCAGAAAAAGTACGAGCATATCGTCCAAGGCCGGATGAAATACGCGACGGCCATCGCCATGCAGAAGGATGATCCGCAGGAGGCTTCCCGGCGCGCCTGTCAGTTCTATTTCACGCCTGAATTGCTGGCCAAGCGCAGCGACATCGTCGATCTGGTTGCCAAGATCACATCCGATACGCCTGCCCATAGAATCTGGCCGGCCTATCAGAAACTGCTAGACCTCATCAAGGCCGGCAAACAACCGACTTTGCCCGATCACGCCGACCCGGACCCCAACGCTTTCCCAATCTGGAAGCATGTGCATGAAATCAACGTCCCGACGCTTCTGATGCATGGCGAAGACGATCCGATCATTCATCCGGACTGCGCGCGCTTCGCGTTCGAGCAGATTCCCAATGCCGAGCTGCGCATCCTGAAGCCCTTCTATCACAGCTTCTCGGGAAGCCCGGAGATTCAGCGCGAACAAAGCGACTGGATCTGGATGCAGGAAGAAAATCTCAAAAACACCGCCGCGTGATCCAGCGGCTGGATTTCATCACAGACGTTTTTACGTCGGCGATAAAGACGGACCGTTACGCCTATCTGTTGGCGTGACAACACTCGCACTTTTTCACCCAGCAAGGAAATATCAATGCCCCATCTTGTTCGAGACGGAGTCAGGATTCACTATCAGACGCAGGGCGAGGGCGTTCCCCTTCTCATGTGCAACGGCTATGGCCCGCCGCTGGAATGGGTGACCGAGCTTTACATGCCCAATTTCACCGACCGCTTTCAGTGCGCAACCTTCGATCTCCGCGGCATGGGCCGTTCCGACGGCCCCGAAGATGACGCCGCCTACGATACCCGGGAAATCATTCGCGATGGCATCGCGGTGATGGACCAGCTTGGCTGGAAGACCGCTCATATCTGGGGCGCCTCGATGGGGGCACTGACCGCCAGCGGCATTGCAATCATGGCTCCCGAGCGCGTCCGATCACTCACGATCTGCGGTCCCGATCTCGGCAACCCGAACATCTTCCAGAAAAAATACGAGGCGATCGTCCGCGATCGTGCGATTTACACCAACTACATCATCCAGCAGAAGGACGATCCGGTGGCGGCGGCGCAGGGCGCCAGCAAGTACTATTTTGCGCCCGATCTTCTCGCCAAGCGTGGTGATATTGTCGACTTCGTCGCGAAGATCACCAGGGAAACGCCGGCTCATCGCATATGGCCATCGTTCCAGAAGATCGTCGACATGGTGGCTTCCGGGAGACTCGACCTGCCTGATCATGCCGAGCAGGACGACAATGTCGGATTTCCACTCTGGAAATCGCTGCCCGATATCAAGGTGCCCACCCTGATCATGCAGGGATATGGGGATCAGTTGATCCATCGCGATAGCGCGTTTGCGGTATTGGACGCAATTCCGAACGCGGAGCTTCGCGTCTTCAAGCCGTTCGCACACAGCTTCTGTGGCAGCCCCGAAATCCAGCGCCAGCAATCCGACTGGATCTGGACGCAAGAAGAGAAACTAAATAGTCCCGCTTGAGAAAGAGATTTCTAGAGCGTTTCATATTTTGACGGAAGCAGTTTGAGGCGTCATTGCCGGACCATAGCCCGTCGGAGACGGGCGTAAACGCCCTTTTGACCCGGCAATCCATTCCCCCTCTCTACCCTCCCCGCAAGCGGGGGAGGGATCAAGGGTGGGGTGATGCCCGGATCAAGTATCGGCATGACACTCGATGACTCCATCAAAAGCAAAAACACTCTCAACAAGTCCACGAGCGGATCCGGCCACTTGAAGGGTGTCCGTGTCCTCTCCACGTCCCTTGCGAAGAAAAAGTCATCGCGCTCTAACGACCGCTCCGCAGCAGCATGTCCTTCGCCGCGACGAGACCGCCGCCGGCGATCAGCAGCGCTGCGACCGCCAGCGACAAGGTCGGCGCGGCAAAACCGGCGATCACCAGCAGCGCGGTGGACAATACCGGCGCTGCGTAGGCGGCGGCACCGAGCACGCGGATGTCGCCGTGCTTCATGCCGACATCCCAGGCATAGAACGCAAGCCCGACCGGGCCGGCGCCGAGCGCCAGCACCGCGAGCCACTGTCCGGCGCCTGCCGGCCACACCGTCTCCTCGACGGCAAGATGCGCGAGCACGGCAAGCAGCGCGGTGACGAGACAGAAGCCGGCGACCGCATCGGTCGGCACGGCTTTCAGGCGCCGCGACAGCACCGAGTAGCCGGCCCACACGAACGCCGCTCCAAGCGCGGCGGCGAAGCCCGGCAGATACGCCGCCGAGAAATTCGCCCGGCCCTGCCCGGCGAACAGCACCACCGTGCCGACAAGACCGAGCGCGACGCCGAACAGGTGGTGGGCTTTCAGCCGCTCGCCCGGCAGCAGCGCCGAGAACAGCACGATGAGCAGCGGCCAGAAATAGTTGAGCAGCCCCGCCTCGGCCGGCGGCGAGAACCGCAACGCGATGAAGTAAAGCGCGTGATAGCCGAACAGCCCGCCGACGCCGACGAGCCAGGCTGCGAGCGGCACGCGCGGCAGCCGCGGCCAACGTCCGGTTCGCGCCCGCGCCGACAGCGGGCCGATGCAGGCGCCGACGACGAACGCCATGGCCGCCAGTTGGAATGGCGGAATCCTGCCGGTCGCAACCGCAAGCACCGAGAGCCACGACCACATCGCGATCGCCGCCACCCCGATCAGCGTTGCGCCGCCCGCCGGCGGCTGAGTGCTCATGCTGCCGTCCGCGGAGCGAGGGGTCAATCGGGGCGGGAGCGGGCAATCAGCGCCGCCGCCCCCTTGTCGAGCAACTCGAGCGCCACGGCCCGGCCAAGCTCGCGCGGATGCGTCGCCGGCCCCTGCCGCGTCGCCTCGATACCCGCGCCGCCGGCCTCGTCGAGCACCAGGGCCGCCAGCGTCATGTCGCCGCCCGCGATCAGCGCGTGACCGGCGATCGGCGAATTGCAGTGGCCGTTGAGCAGCCACAGCACCTCGCGCTCGGCCTCGGCGCAGGCGCGCGAGGCGCTGTCGTCGATGCGCGCCAGCCGCGCCCGCGTCTCCCAGTCGTCGGCCACGCACTCGACCGCGATGATACCCTGCCCCACCGCCGGCAGCATCTCCTGCGTCGTGAACCGGTAGGCGATCCGCGCCGCCTGCCCGACCCGTTCCAGACCCGCGCGCGCCATCACCAGCGCGTCCGCCGGGCCGACCCCGCCGCCGCCGGCTAAGCGCTGCATGTCGCCGCGGTCGAGTTTTGCGATGCGGGTATCGGCGGCGCCGCGGAAATGGATGATCTCGGCGCGCGGATAGAGCCGGCGCAGACAGGCGGCGCGGCGCACCGCGTTGGTGCCGATCTTGAAGCCGGCCCCGCCGTCGCGGTTGAGATCGCCGAGCGCAATACCCTGCCGCAAGACCAGCACGTCCTCCGGCGGATCGCGCTTCAGCATGGCGCCGATCACGAGCCGCGGCGTTTCCTCGTTGCCGGGCATGTCCTTCAGCGAGTGCATCGCCGCCTCGAGCCGGCCCTCCAGCATCGCGGCGCGAATCTCGGCGACGAAGGCGCCGCCCTTGCCGCCGTGGCGCAGCAGCTTGCTGGCCTGATCGCGGTCGCCGCGGGTGTCGAAGGTGTCCATCGCCACCTCGAGGCCGGGCCAGGCGGCACGGAGCTGGCGCATGATCTCCTCAGTCTGCGCCAGCGCCATGGTGCTCTTGCGCGTGCCGATGCGGATCGGTTTCAACGTTGCGGTCTCCGTGGACGGCCGGTGCGGCCCTGGGCGCGGCACCATAGGCCGGCGCCCCGCGATCTTGCAAACGCCCGCGGCGACGGACCCGACCGGTCCACGACAGGCACAACTTGGGGCACCGCTTGGCGCTTCTGCGCGGCGACGACAGGTGATAAGGCTGGCGGCGACAACACAGGCTGGCATCCCTTATGAGCGCGACGGTTTCCATCGGCGACAGCGAGGCAGCGCGGCTGAAGCCGCATCCCTTGCGCACGACGGTGCTCGGCGAAGTCCACGCCCGCCCGGTGACGGCGATCGCCGCCCCGGCGCGTATCCTGCACTTCGCCTTCGATACCGCCGGCGAGCGGGCCGCCGCCGACCGGGCGCAACTCACCGCTTTCTGCGCCGCGCGCGGGCTCGCCTCGCCCAAGCCCGCGGAAAAGCAGCTGCGCGTCGCGCTCGGCGCCACAATTTTGCGCTGGGAGCAGCATTCGGAGTTCACCACCTACACGTGGGAGATGCCGTCGGAGGCCGATACCCCGGCCTTCCACCCGACCGCCGCGAGCCTCGCCTCGCCGATGCGGCAGGTCAGCCAGCCGGGGCCGCTGCTGGTCGCCATCGACCTGCACCTGTTGCCGGACAGGACGGCCCGCATCCCGCCGGAGCAATTGTTCGACCGCGCGAGCCTCGCCGCCGCCGAGACCGGCGACGGGCTCGCCACCTACGCCACCGACTTCCAGCTCGACGCCGACGGGTTCGTCCGCATCCTCGTCACCGACCGCGGCATGAGCGCGGAGCGCACCGGCACGCTGGTGCAGTACATCATCGACATCGAGACCTACCGCACCTTCGCGCTGCTCGGCCTGCCCGAGGCGCAGCGGCTCGCTCCCTCGATCGCCCGCGCCGAAAAGCGGCTCGCCGAGGTCACCGAGACGATGCGCGGCGCCCGCGACCTCTCCGACAACCACCATCTGCTCGACGAACTGATGGCGCTGGCCGCCGAGGTCGAGGCCGGCGGCGCTGCCAGCTCGTTCCGGTTCGGCGCCAGCCGCGCCTACAACGAGATCGTCACCGAGCGGCTGCATGCCATCGGCGAGCACGCCCTCGGCAGCCTGCCGACGTGGTCGTCGTTCCTCGCCCGCCGCATGGCGCCGGCGCTGCGCACCTGCATGGCGACCGAGGCGCGGCA
>JBDHSY010000043.1:0-12270 GCA_039808405.1 Xanthobacteraceae bacterium | reverse complement strand
TATTGGGCGCGCTGCTCGATGCCGCGGGGCTCGCCAACGCGGCCGACGAGTTGAGCATTGCCGCCGGCGGCTTTCAGCCGCTAGAGGCGATCGTGCGGCTCAAGCCGGACCTGCTGGTGGTGTCCGACGACCGCGACCTCGCCGTCGATCAGGGCCAGGCATTCGTGCTGCACCCGGCGCTGGAGCGGCTCTACCCGCCGGACAGGCGGATCGTTATTCCCGACCGGCTCACGGTGTGCGACGGGCCGATGCTGCGTGAGGCGCTCGACCGCCTCAGCGCCGCCCTGGCGCGGCTCTAACGCGACTTTAGCCCTTGGCGCGCGGGCGCCACAGCGCCGGTCCGTAGACCGCCGCGAAGCCGAGGAACGCCGCCGCCCACGCCGTCGCCGCCACATGGAGAAGCGGCCCGTTCCACTGCGGGTGCAGCCCGGCGCAGATGCGCGCCAGCGCGCCCACGATGACCACGGCATAGATGGCTTGCGTGGTTCCGGACGCCGCAAGCTCCCGCCCGGTATGGCCGAGGCTGACCCGCGTCATCACCGCGAGCGTCATCACCCCGACCGCGCCGGCCGTCCAGGCATGCAGCGCGGCGCTCTCCGCGATCAGGCCGAGGCTCGCCGCCGCCATCAACAGGAAGCCGAGCGGCACGAAGGCGTAGCCGATGTGGAGAATCAGCAGCAGGCGGTCGGCCAGCGTGCGGTCGCCGGCCCAGCGCGCCAGCCGCGCGATGTTGGCGGCGCCGGCCAGCGCCAGGATCGTCGCGGGCAGGGCGCCGGCCGGCAGCGCCAGCCAGGCGACGAAGGCCACCGCGCTCAAAGCCAGCACCGCGCTATCGAAGCGGTTGAACGGCACCGGCAGCCGGCCGGGCTTGTTGCGCTTCAGCCAGTTGGTGGTGAAGCTCGGAATGATTCGGCCGCCGATCACCATGATCAGCAGGATCACCACGGCGATCCCGGCGCGCGCGCCGTACCAGGCCTGACCCTGTCCGTGCGCTTCGAGGTGGAAGGCGACGTTGCCGGCGAACAACAGCGCGATCAGCACCACGACCTTGAGATTGTTCCAGTTGCGGCCGGCAAAAATCTCGCGGGCCACCATGGCGGCGACGAGCGCGAGGAACGCGACATCGATCAGCGCCGCCGCGGCCCAGCCGATCCACGCCGAGAGCGTGACCGCAAGGCGCCCGGCGATCCAGACCATCACCAGCGTCAATAGCGGCGTGCCCTTGATCGGCAGCCGCCCGGTCCAGTTTGGAATCGCCGTAAACAGGAAGCCGGTGATGACCGCCGGCAGATAGCCGTACAGCATTTCGTGGATGTGCCAGTCGATCGGGGCGAACGCCGAGGCGAGCGCCAGTTCGCCCTGAAAGATCGGCAGCCAGGCCGCCATCGCGAGGCCGGCATAAAGCGCGCCGAACAGAAAGAACGGACGAAACCCGTATGACAGAAGCGCCGGCCCCCGGTAGGCCCGCAACTGCGCCATCGTACCCATGACCCTCTCCGAAAATCGATGCCGGCCCGCCGGGGCCGCCGGATCACATACACCAAACATGCATCCGATAGTCATCAAATCGGCGCGCGAAAAGCATCGCGCATGAGTTTGCTGTAGCGCAACGAGCGGGTGACGCGCGCCGATATGCTGGCCACAGTTCAACGAAGGCCAAGTGAGGGCAAGACCATGATCACCCGCCGAAACGCACTGATGGGCGCCGCGATGACCGCCCTGACGTTCACAACCGCCGCGCGCGCAGAAGCGCCGACGAAGGTTATGACGCCGGCCGCGGGAGGCGATCTCAACCTGCCGCGCGAGAAGGTGAAGCTGGTGGCGCCTCCCTTCGTGCATCCCCACGAGCAGGCGACCACCAAGGGCCCGATGATCAAGGAATTCACCCTGGTCATCGAAGAGAAGAAAGTCGTGATCGACGAGCAGGGCACGACCTTCCAGGCCATGACCTTCAACGGCAGCATGCCGGCACCGATGATGGTGGTGCATCAGGGCGATTACGTCGAGTTGACGCTGATCAACCCCGAGACCAACACCATGCCGCACAACATCGACTTCCATGCGGCGACCGGAGCGCTGGGCGGCGGTGCGCTGACCCACGTCAATCCCGGCGAGCAGGTGGTGCTGCGCTTCAAGGCCGATCGCACCGGCACGTTCGTCTACCACTGCGCGCCGGAAGGCATGATCCCGTGGCACGTCGTGTCCGGGATGAGCGGCACCATCATGGTGCTGCCGCGCGAGGGGCTGAAGACCGCCGACGGCAAGGCGCTGAAGTACGACAAGATCTACTACGTCGGCGAGTACGACCTGTATGTGCCGCGCGACGAGAACGGCAAGTACAAGGACTACGACAGCCCGGGAGAAGCCTATGCCGATACGCTCGAGGTGATGCGCGGACTGATCCCGACCCACGTCGTGTTCAACGGCAAGGTCGGCGCGCTGACCGGCAAGAACGCGATGACCGCCAAGGTCGGCGAGACCATCATGCTCGTCCACTCTCAGGCCAACCGGGACACCCGGCCGCACCTGATCGGCGGACATGGCGACTACGTGTGGGAGACCGGCAAGTTCGACAACCCGCCCGAGAAGAACCTGGAGACCTGGTTCATCCGCGGTGGATCCGCAGGTGCCGCGCTCTACACCTTCAAGCAGCCGGGCATCTATGCCTACGTCAACCACAACCTGATCGAGGCGGCTGAACTGGGCGCCACAGCCCACTTCAAGGTCGAGGGCAAGTGGAACGACGACCTGATGAAGCAGGTCAAGCCGCCGCAACCGATCCCGCCGCAGGTGCAGGGTGCACTGCGGAAGGGAATGATCCCCGGCTAAGGCCGGGGTCGGAAGACCGGGCGCGTCGCGTCTGCCCCCGAGGCGCGTCCGGCTTTCTCAATCTGACGATGGCGAGGTGAGCCATGAGCGCCATAGCCGAAACGACCGTTCTTCACGTCCACGCCGATACCTTTCGCAACGTGTTGCTGGGACTTGCAGGGGCGACCGCGCTGGTTTCCGTGGCCGGAGCCCTGGCCGTCTGGTTGCCGGGGCCGGCGAACGAAGCGCCGACGGCGGGCATCGAGACGCCGGCACTGGTCGAACTCAAGCCGCAGCCGTTTGCCTATCGTCCCGCCGGCGATTTCAGCCAGGCCGGGCGGCCGACCAACGCCGCGCTGCGGACCGTCAGCCTCGACCGGCCGCTGGCGATCATGATGCATCAGGTGACGGTCGGAGAATATCAGCGCTGCGTCGCCGACGGTGCGTGCCCGCGCGTTGCCGTCGATCAGCGCGCGCCGGCCGACCAGCCGATGGTCGGCGTGAGCTGGCGCGACGCCAATGCCTACGCCGCGTGGCTCTCCGCCAAACTGGGCACGACGTGGCGCCTGCCGACCGACGAGGAGTGGGCGTTCGCCGCCGGCAGCCGCTGGCATGACGACGTGCAGCCGGAGGGCGGCGTCGATCCGGCCCAGCGCTGGCTCGCCCAGTACACGCAGGAATCCGAGCGCGAGGACGTCGCTCAGCGTGCGCCGCTGCCGGTCGGCAGCTTCGGCATCAACGAGAAGGGCGTGCTCGATATCGCCGGCAACGTCTGGGAGTGGACGGACAGCTGCTTCGTGCGCCGCGATCTCGCCGCGGCCGACGGCACGCAGACCGTCAACTGCGGCGTGCGCGTCGTGCAGGGCAGCCACCGCACTTATGTCAGCGACTTCGTCCGCGATGCCCGCGCCGGCGGCTGCGCGGTCGGCAAGCCGCCGAGCAATCTCGGCTTCCGTCTGGTGCGCGAGACACCGGCCTGGAAGCGCTGGCCGACGATGATGGCGCGGCTGTTCAAGGGGACGGTAGGCTAACGACCGGCGCCATCGGGTGAGGGGGGTGGAAGGGCGGGACCTCGGTCTCGCCCTTTCATTTGCCGGCGTGGCGCCGGCGATCGCCGGAGCGCGACGGTTCAAGCCTTGCGCTTCTGGCCGTCAGCTTTTTGCCGGGGGCCGTTTTTTCATCGAGTGCTTGAGGAACGTCAGGAGATCCTGCGCGCGCTCCGAATTCTGGGCGATCACCGCGATGGTGCGGGAGAACGCGCGAAACTCCTGCGTCGAAATGCCGTCGAACAGCAGGTCGTTGACGGGCTGTTGAATCGGCACGATGTCGTCCAGCAACTGCCACCCCTGCGACGACAGCATCAGCTTGACGCGCCGGCGGTCGAGATCGTCGGTCCGCTTTTGAACGATGTCCCGCGACACCAGCTTCGCCGTTTCCATGGTGATGAACGACGGCGTCAGATGCAGGTGCTGCGCGATGGTGTTGACGGCGACGCCGTCCATGCCCTGCAGATGGGCGATTGCGGTGAGAATGGTGTACTGGATGCCGGTGATGCCGAGCATGCTCGCATGACTTGCGCGGTTCGTCTGCATGCGGTGGGCGACGCTCAGCAGATTGTGGATCATCTCGCGGAATTCATTGTCGGTGCCGTCGGGCATCATCTCGCGGCGGCTGACCGTCGGCAACCGCGTGTGTCTGATCTTGGCTGGCGGCTTTGAACGCATGGTCATGAACTCGGAAGAAGGTTGGCGCAAGCGGGCATGGCAAACGCGTGCCGACAGGTGAGGTGGCGCGGCGCTGGTTGTCTTTGCCCGGGCTTGCTCATCACATCAAGGATCGTCGGCCGGTGGTGGAGGCGCAACACGCCAGTCGTAACGAATCGTGTGTGCAGGCTCTTTGCCATTGATTTTTGCATCCGTCGCGCTGTCAACGCCGCAATGTTCGGAAGGCACGCCGGGCCCCGTTCAAAACAGCGCTTGAATTATGTAAGTGAATTATGTAATATGCAATTGTTTGCAGCGCCGATAGCTTTATCCAAGGGCGTCGGCGGCAGGCAAGGGTTGCGCGTTGCCGAGGCTACACGGTGCGCCACCTGTCGCGGGGAGGCGCCGAGAACCGATGGCCGCAGGTCGTAACAAAGATAAAGACGGGCAAATGAGCGCGGCGCATCGCATTCGCTACAGATTCGGTTTCGATATCGGCGGCACCTTCACCGATCTCGTGCTGTCGGGTTCCGACGGCTCGATCTACGCCGGCAAAGTACTGAGCAATCACGACGACGTCGCCAGGCCGATCGTGAACGGACTCGACGCGATCCTGAAACAGCAGGGTATCGAGGTCGCTCAGGTCGATCAGGTCGTTGCCGGTGCAACCACGGCAGTCACCAATCTCGTCATCGAGCGGAAGGGCGCCCGCACCGCGCTGATCGCGACGCAGGGTTTTGGCGATATCGTCGAGATCGGCCGCGAACTCCGCTACGATATCTACGATCTCGGAGCCGAATATCCCGATCCGATCGTGCCGCGCGAACTGCGGGGCGAACTGGCGGAGCGGATCGACTATCGCGGCGAGGTTCTGCTCGCTCCCAGCGACGACGATATCGCAAACGTCGTTCTCGCGCTGAAGCAGCGCGGCGCGGAGGCGGTTGCCGTCTGTTTGTTGCATTCGTTCCGGAACCCGGAGCACGAGCAGCGGGTTCGTGCGGTGGCCGGCCGGGTCGCGCCCGAGCTTTGCGTGTCGCTGTCGTCGGAGGTCATCGCGGAGATCCGCGAATACGAACGCACCGTCGCCACGGTCCTGAACGCCTATGTGATGCCGATGGTCGGCGATTACCTTGGCCGCATCGAGGCCGGCCTCAAGGCGTTCGGCGTCGCCGCCCGGCTTCAGATCATGCAGTCGAACGGCGGGGTGATCTCGCGCGACTTTGGCGAGCGGATGCCGATCCGCATGCTGGAATCGGGGCCGGCCGCCGGCGCGCTCGGCGCCGCGCACGCCGCCCAGCGTTCGGGCTGTGCCGATATCGTCGCCTTCGACATGGGGGGCACCACGGCCAAGGCGTGCCTGATCTCGGGTGGCGAGCCGGAGGTGAGCAGCGAGTTCGAGGCGGCGCGCGTGCATCGCTTCAAGAAGGGCAGCGGGCTGCCGGTTCGGCTTCCGGTCGTCGATCTGATCGAGATCGGCGCCGGCGGCGGCAGCATCGCGAGCGTCGATCAGGCCGGGCTCCTGAAGGTCGGGCCGCACAGCGCAGGCTCGAATCCGGGGCCGGCCTGCTATGGCCTCGGCGGCACGCGGCCCACCGTCACGGATGCGGCGCTGGTTCTTGGCTACCTCGATCCGAACGGGGACCTGAGCGGGGCGGTCAGGCTGCGTCTCGATCTCGCCGAAAAGGCGATCAAAACCCACATCGCCGATCCGCTCGGCATGAGCGTGGTCGAGGCCGCCGGCGGTATCCATCGCGTGGTCTGCGAGCACATGGCCTCGGCGGTGAAGATCCATGCCGCCGAGAAGGGCAAGGACGTCCGGCGTTACACGCTCCTGGGATTTGGCGGGGCGGGGCCGATCCACGCGCGCGAGGTGTCGCGCCGCAGCGGCATCCGGACCATCATCATCCCTGCGAATGCCGGCGTGTTCTCCGCTGTCGGGCTGCTGGTGGCGCCGATCAAGGTCGATATGGTCCGCACCCGCTATCTGCCGCTGAAGGATGTCCGCTGGGACGAGATCGAGGCTCTGTACGCCGAGATGGAACAGGCGCTGGATCGCGATCTCGAGGCGGCCGGCGTCGAGCGCGACAAGATCGAGCATCGGCGCTGCGCCGACATGCGCTATGTCGGCCAGGGCTTTGAGGTCAGAACCGAGATACCGTCACGGCTATCGCAAGGGTGCGCCGAGGAGGTCGCGGAGGGGTTTCATCGCGCCTATCAGCAGCAGTTCGGTCATCGCCGGGACGATCAGGACATCGAGGCGCTCAACTGGCGGCTCGAGGGGTTCGTGCGGGTCCGGCTGCCGGACCAGCCGGCGATCCCGCAGCGCTCCGCGGCGCACGCGTCATCCCGGTCGCGTCCCGTTTTCTTCCCGGAGGCCGGCTTCGTCGAGACGCCGATTCATTCTCTCGCCGAACTGGAGCGCGACGCCATGCACGAGGGGCCGGCCCTGATCGAGCAGGCCGGCTCGACCATCGTGATCGGCCCGGCCGACACGTTCGTCGTCGACCGGCTGGACAACGTTCGCATTGTTTTCCGCGTCGAGCAGGACGCTGCCGTGCTCAAGCGAGGCGTGGTTGCATGATCAATCCGATCGATCTCGAAATCTACTGGAGCCGGCTGATCGCCATCGTCGACGAGGCGGGGGCCGCGCTGAAGCGCACCTCGTTTTCGACCGTCGTGCGTGAATCCAACGACTTCACCGTGGTTCTTCTCGATCCCGATGGCCATCTCATTGCCCAGTCGAGTTGGAGCGTGCCGGGCTTCATCGGCACGGCGCCGCTGTCGCTGCGCAAAATGCTCAAAACCTATCCGAAGTCCGCGCTCAGCCCCGGCGACATCCTGTTCACCAACGATCCGTGGATCGGCACCGGCCATCTGCCGGACGCCACCATGGGCGCGCCGATCCATGTCGGCGGTCGTCTCGTCGGCTTCATCGTAACGGTGGCGCATCTGTCGGATATCGGCGGCCGCCAGTGGTCGGCGGACGCCACCGAGGTGTTCGAGGAGGGGATCCGGTTTCCCGTCATCAAGATGGTCGAGGCGGGTAGGCTGAACACGCTGGCGATGGACCTCCTTGAAGCCAATGTGCGGCTGCCGCTGCAGGTGCGCGGCGATATCGATGCGCAGATCGTCGCGATCAACGTGGCGCAGAAGCGCGTCGCGGAGATGCTCGACGAATACGGTCTGGTCAGCCTCCAGGAGGTGGCGGATGCCATCTACCGGGCCTCCGAGGCGGCGGCGCTGCGCGAGATCAGGCAGATTCCGGCCGGGGTTTACCGCGGCTCCATTGAATGCGACGGCTGGGATAAGACCATCAAGGTCGTTGCCGAGATCACGGTGTCCGAGTCCGGCATCAAAGTCGATTACACCGGAAGCTCGCCGCAGGTCGCCTACGGCATCAACGAAAGCTTCAACCACACATACGCCTACACCATCTATCCGCTCAAATGCATGTTGAGCCCCGAGGTGCCGAACAACGAAGGGTTCACGCGCCTGTTCGAGGTCGTCGCGCCGGAAGGCACCATCGTCAACGCCAGGGCGCCGGCGGCCGTCGGCGCGCGGCATCTGATCGGACACGTGTTGCAGGGCGCGATCTTCGACGCGCTCGCGTCGGTGCTGCCCGACCGGGTTCAGGCCGACAGCGGCACGCCGATGTGGACGGTTTTGCTGCGCGGCATCGACGTCGACAGGAGTGCGTCGTTCTCCACCATCCTGTTCTTCAACGGCGGCATGGGCGCGATGCGCAACAGGCCGGGCGTCTCGGCCATCAGTTTTCCCGCCAACATCTCGAATACTCCGATCGAGATCAGCGAGAACATCGCGCCGATCGTTTTTCGCACCAAGCGGCTGGATCAGAACTCCATCGGCGAGGGGGCGATGCAGGGCGGCCTCGGCCAGATCGTCGCGTTCGAATCGCGCTGGCGCGGCAATATTCGAGCGTCGCTGTTGACCGACCGGATCAGGATTCCGGCCAAGGGTCTGCTCGGCGGGGGCGCCGGCAAGCCCGGACACATCTACAAGAACGGACAGCCGGTCGAGGCGGCCAAGGGCATCGTCGACTTGAAGTATGGCGATGTGCTCGAGCTCGGGCTGCCGGGTGGCGGCAGCATGGGAGCGCCGTGATGTCGGCGCGCCATATTGCGTACCGTCGCCGCCGCTATCGTGCGGCCGGGCCGCGAGGCGGGCGCGCCGCAGCGGTGTAGCGAATTGGCCATCTCGGGCCGGAAACGGAGTAAGCGAATGTCTGACGCACTGTCGAAGACCAACGAGCTGCTGGCGGCGGTCCAGCGCTATTTCACGCTGATGTACGACTGCGACGTCTCGAAATTCTACGACGTGTTTCATGCCAGTGCCGCGTTGAACGGCCTGCGGGACGACGCGATCAACGAGTGGCCCGCCGCCCACTATCACGACGTTCTGGCCAAGCGCCAATCGCCGAAATCGCTGGCCGCGGCGCGCAACGACGAAATCCTGCTGATCGATTTCGCGTCCGACCACCAGGCGTTCGTCAAGGTTCGCGTTCTCATCAACGGCACGACCTTCGTTGACTACCTGACCTATCTGAAGACAGCCGACGGCTGGAAGATCGCGTTCAAGGCCTACCACGTCGAACCGAAGTGATACGGACTCAACACGTTCATCGGATAAAACACCAAAGAGGGGAAACGTTCATGATTACGAGGCGCAATGCCGTCAAGATTTTCGCAGGTGGTTTGATCGCTCCGGCCGTTATCGGCGCTCCCGGCGTGGTACGGGCGGCCAGCGCCATTCGCGTCGGCGCCATCAAGGTTCCGCACTGGGCGGCGGTGTGGGAGATCGGCTCCTACATGCCGGCTGGCCGCGCCGTCGAACTCGTCGAATTCAAGACGTCGCTGGAGATGATCGCGGCCTTTACTGCCGGCAACCTCGATATCGCCACGATTGGCTATTGGCATGCGATCCGCATGCTCGATCAGCGCGCCGACATTCAGGCCCTTGCCGGAATCTGTTCCGGCGGCTCGCGCGTCGTCGTGCGCAAGGACGTCGCGGTCGCCAAGTGGCAGGACCTGCGCGGCAAGGTCTGCTCGGTCGGCCGTGGATCGACTCAGGATCTGCAATTCCTGCTGGCGCTGAAGAACAACGGACTCGCCAAGACCGATATCGACTACCGCGACCTTGGCGGTAACATGGCTGTCCACATCAGCGCGCTCCAGCAGAAGCAGATCGAGGTGGCCTCGATGTGGGAGCCGTTCGCCTCGCAGGTGATCGATCAGGGCCTTGCCGTCGATCTGCCGGGCCTTTACGAGAATTCGTTCCGGGCGAACGGCATCATGGTGACGATGGCCGATACCGTCGGAAAGAAACGCGACGACATCCAGGCGATCATCGCTGCCCATGTCAAATCCACCGACGACTTCAACAAGGACGCCGAAAAGTATCTCCAGCACGCCATCAAGCTGAGCGGCTTCAGCCGCGAGATCATGAAGATGGCGAACGCCAATACCACGCTGGAATATGTGCTGCGCAAGAGCGACGCCCACAAGGTGGCCGCGGTCGCCAACGAGTTCGCCTATGCGAGGTCCAACGTTGGTCCCAAGATCGACAGTGCTTTCAACTACGCCTTCCTTGAGAATGCCACGGGAAAAAAGGCCGCTGAACTTGGTGCCTGATCGAACCGGAGAATCGACGGTGGGCCCGGACACGATGGTGGGATCGCGCGTGAAGCAAGCCATCGTTCCGGCCCCACGGGTCTGGGCCGCCGTGCGGCGTCTGACGACGCTCGGATGGGCGCTGCTGCTGCCGCTGGCCGCTGCCGTCATATGGCAGACGGTGGCCTCGCTGGAACTGCTGCCGGCGATGCTGTTCCCGTCGGTCGGCACCATCGCGGCGACGTCGTTCGATACGCTGACGGGCTATTCCGGCGCCGCCGAGTGGTATTCCGGCCAGTGGTATGTCCATGCGCTGGCCAGCACCAAGCGGGTGCTGCTCGGCTTTGCGATCGGCGGCGCGCTCGGCGCGATCGCCGGCATTGCGGTCGGCATGTTCGAGCGCATGGAGAAGATCGTCGATCCCAGCGTGCAGATGCTGCGCCCGATTCCCGTCGTGGCCTGGATTCCGCTCGCGGTCGCCTGGTTCGGTATCGGCAATCCGCCGGCGATCTTCCTGATCGCGCTGGGAACGTTCTTTCCGACCTATCTGAACGCGCGGCACGGGGTCAGGTACGTCGATCCCGTTCTCGTTCGCGCCGCCCAGATGCTGGGCTACACCAGCGGCTGGGAAAAATTCCGGTTCGTCATCCTGTGGAGCGCGCTGCCGAACATCTTCACCGGGTTGCGCATCGGTCTCGGCATCGCGTGGATCTGCGTCGCGACCGCCGAGATGCTCGCGGTGAAAAGCGGTTTTGGCTACATGCTGTGGGATTCCTATAACTTCCTGCGGATCGATCTGATCATCACGGGGATGATCAGCATCGCGCTCGTCGGCTTTCTTTCGGATCAACTCATGCTGCTGGTGCAGCGAGCGATCATGGCTTGGGACAAATGACGGACGGTATCAAGCTATCCTGCGAGGCGGTGCGAAAAGTCTTCATGCTTGGCACCGAGCGGACGGTTGCGCTCGACGAGACCACGCTCGATGTCTACGACGGAGAGTTTTTGTGCCTGCTCGGGCCGTCCGGCTGCGGCAAGACCACGCTGCTGAACCTGTTCGCAGGGTTTGAGCGGCCGACCTCCGGCGTGCTGCGCTCGAATGGCGGCGTGATCGACGGGCCGGGAATGGATCGCGGCGTCGTTTTTCAGGAGCACGCGCTGTTTCCGTGGCTGAACGTCCACGACAACGTCGCGAGCGGCAAGCGGGTGCGCGGCAAGCCCGAGGCCGAGCGCAGCGCGGCGGTCAAGCACTACCTGACGATGGTCGGGCTCGCCGAGTTCGGCAAGCACTATCCGCGGCAGCTGTCCGGCGGCATGCGGCAGCGCGTGGCGATTGCCCGCGGGCTCGCCAACGAGGCCGAGGTGCTGTTGATGGACGAGCCGTTCGCCGCGCTCGACGCGATGACCCGCAGCGTTCTTCAGGTCGAGCTGGTGCGGATCTGGGACGAGATGCGCAAGACCATCGTCTTCGTCACGCACAACATCGAGGAAGCGGTCTTCATGGCCGACCGCATCGCGATCATGACCGCGCGACCGGGGCGCATTCAGGAGATCATTCCGATCGACCTGCCAAAGCCGCGCGACATCAACAGCCCGGAGTTCAATGCCATCGAGAAGCGGTTGCGCGATCTGGTGTTCTCGGCGCACCAAAGCGGCGTGCTCGGGGTGACGGGCTCGGCGGCGTAGCCACCTCGAAAGAGCAAAGATGATTGCGTGACTGGTGGCGGCCCGCCGGCCGCCACCGATGTTATCCTTGCCTCATGAGCACCCGGTCGTCGAGCCGCAGGTGTCGCACTTCATGCAGGTGCCGTTGCGCACCAGCGTGAAGTTGCCGCACTCCGAGCACATCTCGCCTTCGTAGCCTTTGGCCTTTGCCTCGGCGCGACGCTCCGCCTTGCTCGGCGCGGCGGCGGCAGCGGTCGCTGCCGCGGTGCCGGCCTTGCTAAAGCCCTGCGCTTCCAGCTTCTCGGTCGGCGACAGCTGCGGCTGCAACTCCACCTTGCGCGCGGTTGCCGCCTGCGCCTGCGTGGCCGTCGTCGCGGTGCCGCCGATAGCGGTGACGTTGCTGCCCCCGTCCGCCGTTGTCGTGGCGGTGCTGCTCGACACCAGGCCGAGCCGCTCGCCGCGCGAGC